>NZ_JBJGZO010000003.1:0-268168 GCF_054050575.1 Blastococcus sp. SYSU D00868 | reverse complement strand
GCCTGTGCCCACCGGGGGTGGGCACAGGCGGAGCTCCCCGAGGTGGACGGGGTGGGCCGGTCCGGGGCCTCGGCCCGGGGCGGATCAGGCCGCGGCGGGCACCCGGGGACGGCGGCGGCGGGCCAGCGCCACCCGCAGCGTCTGCCAGCCGCCCAGCGCGATGAGCACGCCGATCAGCGCCAGCGCCAGCCCGCCCCACAGCGGCCGGTCGCCGACCGTCACCGCCTGAGCGAGCAGCTGGTAGCCGCCGTCCTTGCCGAGGCCGACCAGCGCGACCGTGGCCCCGCCCTTGACGTCGGCGGGCACGTCGGCCTGCGCCTTCACGTTGCCGTCGGCGTCGGCCTCGGCGATGCCGACGGTCTTGCCGGCGATGACCACGCGCACCTTCGTCCGCGGGGCGAACCCGCCGCCCTCGACGGTCACCGGGCGCCCGGCGGACACCTCCACGGGGGAGCCGGAGGGGTCGTCCAGGTCGATCACGGGGGTGTCGGTGACGACGTCGTCCACCAGGTCCCGGACGTCGCCCACCACCTCGCCCACCGTCTCGCCGACCTCGCCGAGCAGCGGGCCGGAGGGGTCGCTGGCCTCGACCAGCGGCGGGTCGACGCGGGCGGCCCAGCGCAGCAGCGCCCCGGCGATCGCGGTCTGCCCCTCGGCGGTGGGCAGCGCGGCGAACTCCTCGGCGTCGGCGGAGACCACCCACGGCCGCTCCTCGCACAGCGAGTGGTCGGGCAGCAGGGCGTCCTCGACCTCGCCGGCGTAGAGCAGCCGGTCGGAGCCCACGGCATCGACGGCGGCGGCGATCTGCCGGTTCGCCTCGGCCTGCACCCAGCCCACGCGGGCCAGCTCGTCGGGGGAGACGTCGGGCAGCGCGGCGGCGCAGGCCGCGACCGCGGAGACGTCCCGCGGGACGACGGCGACGTACGGCAGCACCACCACCGGCGCCTCGCCCGCGTCGGCGAGCACCCGGCGGTAGTAGGCCTCCAGCTGCGGCCGGAGCTGGCCCAGGCGCTGCGCCCAGACGTCGGTGGGCTCGGCGCAGTCGACGTCGGTGCCGGTGCACACGGCCTCCCCGTCGCAGCCGGCCTCGCCCAGGCAGCCGGCGACCAGGCCGGTCAGCCCGAGGTCGGCGTCGCCCGCGGTGAGCAGCACGAGGTCGACGGCGTCCAGGTCGGTGAGCTCCTCGCCCTGCCCGTCGGCGTGCGCGGTGAGCAGCGCGTCGGCGCAGGCGAGGTTGGTGACCCCGTCGCCGAACAGCTGCGCGGCGTAGGAGTTCGGGCTGCGCAGGCAGTCGCCGGACTCGTCCCCGGCGCCAGCTCCGGCGGAGAGGTCGTCCCCGAGGACGACGACGTCCTCGGCGTCGGCGAACAGCTGCCCGCCGTCGGCCCGGTCCAGGCCCTCGCGCAGCTCGACCAACCCCTCGGCCTCGACCGGCTGGGCGCCGCCGGTGGTGGCCCGCACGGTGTACTGCAGCCTGCCTGCGGCCGGGCCGTCGGCGGTGTGCACCACCCACGACACCTCCCGGGAGCCGCCGGGCGGGAGGTTGCCCAGAAGCTTGAGCGGCGCGGAGACGTCCGGGGCGTCGGCGCCGTCGAAGCGCAGGTCGACGCGGACGTCGAGAGCCGGCTGCGTGCTCGGGTTGCGCACTGTGGCGGTGACGGTCAGCGCCGACTGGGCCTCGGGGTTGAACGTGGTGTCGGTGGCCAGGTCGACCTCGACGGTGGGCGCGCTGAACTGGGCCAGCCGCTCGCCGAGCTCCTCGGCGTCCTCGGCCGGCCGGTAGGTGCCGCCGGTGCTGTCGGACAGGCAGCTGAGCTGGTCGACGGCGGGGTCGTCGGCGGCGAGGGCGAAGCCGACGGTGTCGATGGTGATGTCCAGGCCCTGGGAGCGCAGCTGCGCGGCGACCGGGCACGGGTCGGCGCAGGTGCTCTCGCCGTCGGAGACCACGACGATCGTGGCCTCCTCGAAGCCCGCCTCGAGCAGGCTCTCCCCGGCCGCGGCCAGCGCCTCGGCGGTGGGGGTGTCGCCGTTGGCGCTGAGCGTGCGGATCTGCGCGCTCATCGATGCGGGGGAGCGGCGGGCGACCGGGATGACCTCCCGCCCGCCGTCGCAGGCGCCGGGGACGGCCGGGTAGGTGCGCAGCCCGATCTCGCTGTCGACCGGCATCTGCTCGAGCATGGCGAGCAGCCCGGCCTTGGCGCCCTCGATCTTGGGCGTGCCGTTGGCGTCGGGGTCGCCCATCGAGCCGGAGGTGTCGACCAGCAGCAGCACCGGGTGGGTGCCGCCGACCGGCAGCGGGTCGGCGGGCGCCGCGGCGGCGGGCAGCGTCGTCAGCCCGGTGAGGACGGCGGTGGCGGCCAGGGCGGCGGCCGCCCGGCGCAGCGGGGTCACTCGGCGTCCAGGGTCTCGATGTCCTGCGGGGCGCCGACGACGCGGGCGTCGCCGAAGCCGAGCCGCACGGTGCTGCCCTCGACGGTGGTCGAGTACTCGATGTCCAGGCGCAGCACGCCGGCGGTGGGCAGGTCGAGCGGCGCCGACTGGCCGTAGACCGGGTCGAGGACGGCGAGCACCCGCCCGTCGCCGTAGACGACGACGTGCGCGGCGGCGTTCGGGTCGCTGCCGTCGGTGATGCCGACGGTGACCTGCAGGCTCGTGGTGAGCCGGTTGAGCAGGTAGGTGGTGGTCGTGGGCCGCTGGCCGACCGAGCAGTAGATCGAGTCGGCGTAGGTGGTGCCGTTGATCGGCACCTCGTCGACGCTGCAGCCGCCCTCGATCGCCTCGAGGTCGCTGAGGAAGACGCCGGCGGGCGCGCCGGCCACGGTGACCGTGACCGTGCCCGACAGCGGGCTGCCGGCCGGCGGGGTGACGGCGAGGACGGTGCCCTCGGCGGCGCCGGGCTGGTACACGGAGTCCTGCTGGTAGCGGGTGCCGAGGGCGACCAGCGCGGTGCGGGCGTCGTCGGCGGTGCGGCCGACCAGGTCGGGCACCACCCCGGGGACGGCGACGAAGAGGGTCACCCGCTCGGCGCCCTCGGTGCCGCCGACCGGGTCCTGGGTGACGACCGTGCCGGCGGGCAGCGCCGAGGGGGTGTCCTCGGCGGTGACGACGCCGAGGTCCAGCCCGGCGTCGGTCATGGCCTGCTGGGCGTCGGTGAGGGCCAGGCCGCGGACGTCGGGCAACGGGACGACGTCGCCGTTCGCGCTCGGCGCCTTGGCGACCTCGACGGTGACCTCGTCGGCCGGCTCGCGGTCGCCGACGGAGCCCTCGAACGCGACGCCGCTGCCGAAGCCGGAGCCGAAGACGCCGACCAGCACCACGGTCACGCCGGTGAGCGCGACCCGCTTCCACGTGACGCGCCGCCGCTTCGGCGCCGGCGGCTCGGGGACGACGGTCTCCGGCGCGGCCTGCCAGCCCGGCGCGCGGACGACGGTCTCGGGGGCGGACTCCCAGCCCGGCGCCCGGACGACGGTCTCGGGCGCGGCCTGCCAGCCGGGCGCGCGCACCACGGTCTCGGGCGCCTGCTCGGGGGCGGGCGGCCGGACGACGGTGGGCTGTGCCGACTCCCAGGCCAGCGGCCGCACCGAGGTGTCGGGTGCGGGGGCCCAGCCCGGCGCGCGGACGATCGTCTCCGCCGCCGGCGGGGAGGCGTCGGCGGCCGGCGCCGGCACCGGTCCGGCCGGCGCGGGCGGCGGCGGGGCCCCCGGAGCTGCTGCGGCGGGTGCCTGGTCGCCCTGTGGATGCACGTCGTCCCCGTTCGAGCCGGAACCGCGTCGTCCGCGACGCGGTCATCGCGCGGGACATCGGCACATCGGCGGGTTTCTTGAACCGGCCGGGCACGGATCCCGCCCGGAACGGGGGGATGCGCGTGCCGTGTACGTTGCCCGCGGCTGACGATCCCGGGAGCGTGATGAGACGAGCACTCGCCGGCCTGGGCGCCGTGGTCGTGCTGGGCACCGGCTGCGCTTCCATCCCCGCCGCCGACGAGGCCGCCTGCGACCGCCTCGAGGAGTACCGGCCGCCGGCCGAGGAGGACCCCACCGCGGCCGAGCTGCAGGGCCTGCTGGACGACGTCGGCGACGTCCCCGGCGACGAGGCGATCACCCCCGCGCTGCGCGACGCCGTGCAGACGGCGCTCGACGACGCCGAGCGGCTCCTCGACGGCCGCAAGGCCAAGTACTACGACGTGCACGTCGGCGAGGCGCTGTCGGTGTGCATGGACCTGGGCTGGTAGCCCGCGCGCGTCGCCGGCACGCGAGGCCCCGGCTGGCGGCGTCGGTGGAGGTCCCGTGACGATGAGCCCCACGCGTCCCATTCGCACCAATCGGCTGTTCGAGCCGTCGCCGTCTCGCTAACGTCCGCCTCCGGCGGCAGAGGGGGCTGGCGATGGGGCAGGCGCAGGTACTGGAGCGCGTTCCGCGGGTGCGGACGCTGGTCTCGCTGGGGTTGTGGCTGCTGGCCGCGGGCGCGGCGGCGGTCGTCGGCCTGGACCCCGACGGCCTCGCCCGCCACTGACGTGACCTCCTACCGGCGGGCCCTGCTCGCCCCGCTCGTCCTGTCCGGCGGCCTGCTGCTCGGCGCCTGCGGGGACGACGAGGGCGCCGACCCCGACCAGCTGGCCGCGTTCTGCGACCGGGTGCGGGAGTTCGACGCCACCGACAGCGGCAGCGAGGCCGAGGACGCCGACCGCTGGCGGGAGCTGGCCGACCTGGCGCCCGACGACATCCAGGACGACGTCGAGACCATCGCCGACGCCTTCGCCGACAGCGGGGACCCGGACGCCGCCGACCGGCTCAACGAGGCCGGCGAGCGGGTCATCCCCTACATCGAGGAGAACTGCGACATCGACCTCCCCGGCTGACCGGACGCCCGGGCGGTCCCGGCTCCGGCAGGGCGGTAACTTCGACGCCATGGCACGGGGGGACCACTGGTGGACCGAGCCGCCCTGGTGGGCCTGGTCGGTGATGATCGGCAGCCTGGTGGCGATCATCGTGATGCTGCCGTTCGCGCTGAACCGCTCCGCGCCCGAGAGCGACGCCACCGACAACGCCGCGGCCACCCGTGAGTCGAGTCCCTCGTCCGCCGGCCCCACCGCGTCGGCGACCCCGACCGGCAGCGCCGAGCCGACCGGCGCGGGCGACGCCACGCAGGTCCTCGTCATCGGGGACGCCGACACCGCCGGTGCCGCCGGCGGCGAGGGCTGGCCCGCCGCGCTGGAGGAGCTGCTGCCCGACGTCGAGATGACCGTCGCCGCGACCGGCGAGGCCGGCTACGTCACGACCGATGGCGACCCGACGCTGCCCCAGCTCGTGGGCGACGCCGACCTCGAGGACGCCGACGTCGTCGTCCTGTTCGGCAGCCGCTTCGACGCCTCCGGGATCGCCGACCAGGTCGACGAGGCGGCCCGGTTCACCCTGGCCGCGCTCGCCGAGCGGGCCCCGGACGCCGAGCTCGTCGTCATCGGACCGGTCTGGCCGGACGACGCCCCGCCCGCTGGCGTCCGCAACAACCGGGACGTGCTCCGCCTGGCGGCCACCGAGGCCGGGGTGACCTTCGTCGACCCGATCGCCGACGGCTGGCTGACCGACGCGCCGGACCTCGTCGGCCCGGACGGCGAGAGCCTCACCGCGGCGGCGGACGCCTACCTCGCCGACCGCATCGAGCCGGTGCTGCAGGCGGCTCTCGACGGCTGACGGCCTCAGGCGCGGCGGGTCGCCCGCCGTCGACGCTGATGACCTGGCCGGTGATGTAGGCGCCGTCGTGGACCTCGGCTGGTAGCGGGATCCGCTCCGCCGGCCGCTCCGGCCACGGAGTTGAGCGGCGGCGACGGTGGCCCCCACTCCTTCGACTCGTCACAACTAGCTGTTGAGGGGGAGGCGCCCTCGCCAGGGGCCGGTCCGTTGGCAGAGGCATCTCAAATCGACTCGCGCGCGATGGGGCTGGTGGCCGCGAGAGGGGCCGTCGTGGTGGGTTGAACCTGGACGGGCTCGCCCCTCCTAGGGCTTCAAGCCTCGAGGTCGCCGACGAGCCAGTCGGCGACCCGGCTCATGAGCGCGCCGGCCTGCCGGTGCGCATCGGAGTCGCGCCACGCCTCGAACGCCGCGCGGTGGGCGAAGACGGCGTCCTGCACGAGCACCGCGCCTTTGCGGGTGTCGAGGGACCAGTCGAGCCGCCATGACAGCAGCCCCGGCGCCTGACCCGTGGCGGCGACGGCGTCGTAGGCCGCATGGCGGGCTTCGACGTCGGTCGAAGACTGGAACCGGAACAGCACGAGGTGTCGGTAGGGACGCACGGCTGCATGCTGCACGGGTCAGACAGGGCTGCTGAATCCGGCCTGGGCCGCCTTGCGGACGATGGCACGAGGCCCTCCAGTGCCGCACGCTGTCCGCGTGGCGAGGTACCGGCTGATCGCGGGGCGCCGAACCGTCGTAGGTGAGTTCGAGGCCGGCGACGACGACTTGGAGGCCATGCGCGCCGGGGAGCCGCTGCGCCGCCAGCACATAGAGGAGCGAGGCGCTCCGGGCGAGTACTACATCGAGCGGTGGGTCGCGGGGGACTGGGACTTCCGCGGCCGCTACTGGGATCCGCTCAGCTGACCACCGTCCCGCCCCCCGGCTCGGACGGTCGGGTCCCGTGTCGCCCGGTGGGTTCCGTCCAGGGCCGGGGGCAGAGAGAGACCACTGGTGGAATGAGCCGCCCTAGTCAGCCTTAGCCGTCATGGCGGCCAGCTTGATGCGATCATTGTGACGCTGCCGCTTGCGTTGAATCGCAAGCCGCCGCAGTTTCGACGTGTCGATGCCGTTCGCCGAACACCTGCGAGCCCGGCAGCCCGACGACTTCCGCTCGTGAGACGGCGCTGGCGGACGAGAAGAACGTCGTCGAGGCCTTGTCGTCGAGGACGTCAACAGCGCCGGCTTCAAGACCGGTGCTGCGGCTTGGCAACCGCCTCAAGGAGCGGCTGACGAAGACGAGATGACAGTGACGGCCGCCAGCGTAACCAACTACTTGACCGCCGAGCCCCCGACCGACGTCATCATTCCCGACCTAGTCGCTGAGGCGGACCTCACTGGCCCGACGTGATCGTGGCGTTTCAGCAGCCGCTTCGACGCCGCGGGCATCGCCGACAAGGTGGAGTTCGCCGCCGCCCTGTCGATCGGCGCGATCCTAGAGCGGGCACCGGACGCCTAGCTCATCGTCATCGGCCCCGTGGCCCAAACCCCGACGCCGGGAGGCGTCCGCGACGAGCGAGACGTGCTTGCCGCCGCCGCGGAGTCCGGTGGGACACTGCTCGTCGACACGCTGACAGAAGGCTAAGTCGCCGACGCCCCGGACCTGATTGGCCCGGATGGCGAGCACCTCGTCGCGGAGGCTGACGTCGACGTCGCCAACCGAATGGAGCCGCTCTTCCAGCCGGCGCTCGTCGCCTGACGCCCGTTCAGCGGGGCCCTCCCCTACGAGCCCCACGGCGCTTGTAAGCGAACCTTCTCCCGTGTTGTGACATGCGGATCGGCTCCGCGGCACCTGCAGTTGCTGTGGTGTGACTGAGCGCCTCCTATGACGCAATCGTCGTGGCCGGTTGCCGACCGACGACGGCGGTCGGTGGTGTGAGCATCCAGCACAGCGGCGACGCTCCCACGATGCGCCCGGCGAGGATCGTGCCGCCGATGATGGGTCCGACGAGCACAGCGGGCAGCAGCAGGATCCATAGATCCGCGGCGGCCTGGAATTGAGCGAGCGCACCCGACGCGGTGACTGTCGCGCTGAGGGCCGAGATAACGAAGAAGTGGAGGATGTAAACAGGCAGCGTGCGGGCCCCGATGGCTCGCATGAGGCGCGCGACTGGGCCGCCCATGGACCACAAGCCGAGGACTTGGGCGGCGGCGTAGAGGGCGAGAGCTGACAGTGGCAGCCGAATCGCCGGCTCGACATCGAGGGCGGCCAACGGCCAATACGCGGCCGAGTATCCGGAGACGGCGGCAATAAGCTTGCTCGGCGTCGCGGACCTCATGAGCCGGAGCCACAGAGCTGGCGCCTGGGTGCCGAGGTAGAACCAGACGAGGTTGGCCAGCAGCGAGGGCAGCATCAGGACGGGCAGCGGGTCCTGCTGAATGGGGGCGGTCACCGGGTCGAGGAGTGGAGCTACGGCGCTGACCGCGGCGAGCGGAATCAGCGCCCAGGCGCTCCTCGGGCCGAGCGCGGTGACCAGAACGCGAGCTATCAGAAAGTACAGGGGGAGGGCGTAGAGGTACCAGAACGCGGTGGGCGCAAGGATGCTGATCACGATCCCGGCCGCGCTGGGCGGGCTCTCAGGGCCGACACCGGGCACCCACAGCCGCGCCTGGAACAGCGCAGTCCACAACGCGTACAGGTAGAACATGCCAACGGTTCGGCGCCGCGTCT
This sequence comes from Blastococcus sp. SYSU D00868, assembly GCF_054050575.1. Classification (NCBI taxonomy): domain Bacteria; kingdom Bacillati; phylum Actinomycetota; class Actinomycetes; order Geodermatophilales; family Geodermatophilaceae; genus Blastococcus; species Blastococcus sp. SYSU D00868. Next base: position 259,771 of record NZ_JBJGZO010000003.1, on the reverse strand, counting down.
GCGCCAGTGGTCGCGACAGGACCCGAGCGGCGAAGAACCCCGAGATGACGAAGAACAGCGGCATCCGGAGCGGTGCTAGGTATTCGGTGACCTCGGCCCACAGTCCGCGATCCCCCTCGCCGATTTGCGCGTCGACCCAGATGGACGTGTGCATAAGTACGACAAGCACCATGCACACGCCGCGGCCAGCGTCTGGCCAGTCGTACCGGATATCACGAGCCCCGGTAGTTTCCACGAGCTGCCATGCTGCCTGAGCGGCTAACGGACTGTCACCGCGCGCTATCTCACAGTCCTCGAGCGACCCGAGCAGGCTGCCTCAGGCCGAGTGCTCGATCTTGGTCGGCAACGGTACGCGACCTGGGCGACGGCTGCTGTGTCGCCTGCGCCGTTGCAGCCGGGATCCACGGCTTCAAAAGCCGTTCGTGCCTTGGGGTTGATGCCCCCGTACGTGCAGACGCCACCGTCGGGAGTCGGCGCCGATCTGTCAGGACACGAGATTCGGGTTGGCCGGCGGATCGGTTGCTGTCCCGGACGTTGATGACAGGTGCACCATCCGTACCGCAACCGCCGCAGCAGTATCCTGACACCCTCCCACGCACCTGTGGGTGGCCTCATCGCCCTCGGCCGAGTGAGCCGCCGCATCCGCGGTTTCCCCGGACGGCGAAGGCCAGGTCCGCGTACGGCCTTCTCGGGCAATAGGCTCACCGGCCCACGGGCATGACGTGCGCAGCGAGGCCGCGTCGAGACAGGAGACCGATGCCGCAGGTGCAGCTGTCGTGGGGGACCGCCACCCACATTGGGCAGCGCGAGGAGAACCAGGACCGGCTCCTCGCGGTGCCGCCGGTGTTCGCCGTTTGCGACGGGATGGGGGGGCACGCCGCGGGGGCAGAGGCGGCGCAGAAGGCGGTCGACTGCCTGTCGACGGCAATTGACAAGCCGTCGCTGACAGTTGGCTCGCTGCAGGAGGCAATCCGCCGGGCCGACGAGAGCATCCGAGCCCTTGGGGAGGCGGACCCGTCGATGGTGGGCGCCGGGACCACCGTCGCGGGTGTTGCACTGGTGCAGGACGACGATCATCTCTGCTGGGCGGTCTTCCACATCGGGGATTCGCGGGTCTACGAGCGGACGCCCAACTCCTGGCGCCAGGTAACCGTGGATCACTCGCTGGTGCAGGTACTCGTGGAGAGCGGGCACGTTGCTCCCGAGAACGCCGCGACGCATCCGCAGCGCAACATCGTCACCCGAGCCCTCGGCGTGGGCGGCAGCGGTGACGCCGATGTGACGTTACTGCGCGCGGTGGTTGGCCAGCGCCTTCTCGTCTGTTCCGACGGGCTGTCGAACGAGGTGTCGGACGAACGTCTCGAGCAGGTGCTTGCCAGCAGCTCTACGCCCGAGGAAGCCGCGAACCTCATGGTCACGGAAGCCGTCGCGAACGGCGGCCGCGACAACATCGCCGCTATTGTGCTAGTCGTCGAATCCTTGGGCTCCGACCTCTAGCGAGCGACCGAACCATGCTGAGCACTCAAGGCGTCGCTTCCAACGGCCAGCCTTGCTACCGCGGCGCCACGCGGCCGCTGTTGAAGGCCCAAAGCTGGGTCAACGCTTGGTCATCGTGTGGCAGCGGATGAGCGTGCGGCGGACGACGCCCGGGCGCACGCCCCACTCTGCGTAACATGCATTGCTCGGCCGGCCGACGGCTAGGACGTGCGCCGTATCCCTTCAAGACAGCCCACGACGGGTCTGCCTGACCACGCTCCGCCTTGCGGCCCCCGGAGGGCCATGTGGGACTCTGCATCCCATGAATGACAGCAGCACGCCGGTCTCGTGGAGGCGAACTTCGGCGACGGGTAGCGCGGAACCACTTGGTAGGACCCCTTCCCGCATGTCCTTCAAGATTTAAGAGGCCCGTCCCCCAAGAGGGTTAGCACCGTGCACTCTTCCCTCCCGCGTTTCGGCTTCGGCAGGCTTGAATTTGGCCACTCGCGACTGCCCCGACGGAGACGACTGCTGGCCACCATGTCCTGTCTGACCAAGGTTTAGCGACCTACCACTAGCTGAGATCCATGCTCCGGCAAAAGGGGGAAAGGACATGACCGTTCTGCTATCGAAGCCTGACACGATCCGCGTTGGGGGTGTCCCCTTTGCCAACTCGACCCAAGGCGCGGCGGTCGCCTGGGTTCTGGCTGCCGCTTCGGAGGCTGGGCGCTCACCGACTCCTGTGCAGGTGTGTCTGTCGAACGCATACTGCGTCGCCCTTGCGAGCCAAGACCATACCTACATGGACGTCCTGCGCCATGCCGTCGTCTATCCCGATGGGCGGCCGATCGTCTGGTTCATGCGGTGGGGGCGTCGGAAACCCGGACAGAACCGGCCCCGGCAAGTCCGTGGTCCATCCCTGTTTAAGGATGTGCTGCAGGCAGGCCAAGCGCAAGGCGTCAGGCACTTCTTCTATGGCACCAATGAGCAGACGCTCGATCGACTCAAGGTAGCCGTAGAACCACTGGTTGGGCCCATAGGAATTGCCGGCATGCTTGCACCTCCGTACGGGTCGCTGAGTCCCCAGCAACTCGACGAGGCTGCTGCCGTTATGCGGCAATCCGGCGCGCAGATCATCTGGATTGCCCTAGGCACCCCGAAGCAGGATTTCGTCGCCGCCGAGTTGGCCAGTCGAACGCAGTTGCCATGCATCGGGGTGGGGGCCGCTTTCGACTTTCTCTCGGGCACGACGAGTGAAGCGCCCGAGGTCCTGCGCAAGCTTGGTCTCGAATGGTTTTACCGGCTTCTCAGGGAGCCCCGTCGCCTCTGGCGCCGCTACCTACTTGGGAATGTCCGCTTCCTCTCCGTCGCGATAAGGGGACTGCGAACAGCCGAGAGTTATCGTTCATGAGGATCGCTGTCGTCCACAGCTTCTATACGTCCCGCCAACCATCCGGCGAGAACGAAGTTGTTCAAGCCCAAGTTAGAGCGCTGCAAGTTGCAGGGCATCAGGCGGTCCTCTTTGCACGACACACCGACACTGAGTCGCGAAGGCCCTTCTACAGTGCCCGATCAGCCATCAGGACCGCGACGGGCCGTGGGGATAGTCCGCTACAGGACGTCAATGCGTTCGAGCCAGACTTGGTGCATGTGCACAACGTCTTCCCAAACCTGCCCGTCAAGTGGCTCAATAAGGTGACCGCCCCCAAGGTGGTGACTATGCACAATTACCGCTCCTTCTGCTCGGCTGCCACCTTATTTCGAGACGGCAAAGACTGCACCTTATGTCTGCGGGGGAACACCGCTCATGCCGTGCGCCATTCCTGCTACCGAAACTCGAAGGTGGCCACGCTCCCGCTCGCTCTTGCCACCCGAGGCGGTGGCCCATATAGGGGAGTGATTGATGATGCGGCCGCTGTCATAACGCTAAATCGCGAGGCCGAGTCACTCTTCCGAGCCGTGGCGCCTGGCCGCACTCACCGGATCCCCAATTTTGTGGACGAGGACTTCGCGAACCGAACGACTGAACACCCCTCCGGCTTCGCCTATATCGGTCGCCTGACGGACGATAAAGGCGTTCGAGCACTGCTGGACATTTGGCCTAGACACAGGAGGCTGCACATCGCAGGTACGGGACCCCTAGCTGAGGTCGTCGCCACGGTCGCCGAGCAAGAACCTGAGACGTTCACTTACCACGGACTTCTCGGGCGGATCCAGGTTTCCAGGTTGATCGGGTCTGTCGAAGGTCTCGTGTTGCCTAGCCTATGGCGCGAGGGAATCCCCACCATCTGTCTCGAAGCGCTGGCGTCGGGCACTCCACTTGTCGTGTCCGAACAATGCTCCGCTCTCCATGACATCACGGATGGTGGCGCCGGCGTCTCGTTTTCCCCCAGTGACGGTGAATCACTCGAAAGTGCGCTAAGAACTGTGAGTAAGTCGCCCGCCACCACGTCCGCAGCAGCACGATCTCTGTACTCGCGCGAGTTCTCCCCCGAGGTCTGGATGACACGCATCTCCGCCCTCTATGACCACGTTTGCGCAGCGGCTGGTCGTTGAAACATGAGGACGGGACGTCGAATCGTCAGACACGATGTAGCTCGCGGTGAGAGGGTAGGTGGGGGGGAGCGATTGGCTGAGGTGGTAACGCTAAGGCAATCGCTACTTGCCGACTGGAGAGCTAACCGGGGCAACTCCAAAGCTCTGGTTGTCCTCACCCTTTTCAGGCTTGCGGCATGGGTACGCGGCGATAGAAGTGTGCCACCTAAGTGGCATGCCAAACCCGTCGGTGTACTGTATCGCATAACAGTCGAATGGATCTTGGGTGTCGAAATCCCGTGGCGAACGCGAATTGGTCCCGGCGTCAGACTGTTTCACGGCCAGGGCTTGGTCATTAATGACGAAGCGATACTCGGCGCGAATGTAGTGCTTCGCCACGGGGTCACGATCGGCGTCAAGGAGGATGGCGGTGTGGCGCCCACAATCGGGGACGGGGTGGTCTTCGGTGCGAGCGCGCTAGTCATCGGGGACGTGACAGTGGGATCCCATGCCGTTGTTGCCGCGGGAGCAGTCGTCATTAACGACGTACCGCCCGGTGCGGTAGTCGCAGGTAACCCCGCGGTAGTAAAGCGCCGGTCTCTCGCAGAAGAAGACGACGCGTGATCCCTACTGAAGACGCCATCTCATCTGTGTCAGCGCGTGGCGGTGGCTACCTCGCGATCGCGACAGCGGTCCTTCTGCCTGTCCCTCTGCCTTCCCTTCAATCCTTGACTGTTGGAGACGCACTCGTCTTCGTTTGTCTGCCGGTCCTATTGCCAGTCGTACACCGTCACGTGCGGAAACGATGGCTGCTCATGGGGCCGCTTCTCATCTTCAGTGGCCTTCTTACGGCCGTCTTGTCGGCTATGGGTCCTGGCCGAGAGCTAAGTACGTCCACCGCGTTGTTGGATGGTCTCCTCGTCGCGTCACTCGCTTTACACCTGATCGGCACAGCGTGGTCTATCACTAGATTAGGAATGCTTAAGGCTCTCACTCTTTACGCAGCTTCCAGCGTGCTGGTCGTGCTGACCGGGTGGCCACTGGATCTCGCTGATGCGTGGAAGTACCAAATGGCTTGGCCACTCTGCGTCTTGGCCATCGCACTCGCTGTTCGTGGCGGCGCGATCGTCAACGCGTCGGTCCTCCTGACCTTGAGTGCTGTAGCTCTGGTCGCGGAGTCAAGGAACAACGCAATCGTGCTTGTGCTGGCAGCGCTGGCTGGGTTAGCTCCCATCGCAAGAGCCCGATTGACGGCATCTCGTCTCATCGTCGGCCTTGGCGTCCTCGCGGTGTCACTGTACGTCGGCGCCAGTCTCATCTCGTCCGCTATTGAGCAAGGCACCTTCGGTGAGGATCTGCAAGCTCGACAGCTTGAGCAGGCAGAGGAAGGGCCGCTGGGCGCGCGCATCGAGTACGGGGCTTCCCAAGGGCTCTTTCGGGAGGACCCGTTAGGCTTCGGCCTCGGCGTGCAGCCATCGAACTTCGACGTCTTTGTTGCTGAATCAGGCTTTTATGACATCGGAGTCAGGCCAGATAGCGAGTACATCCAAGAGCAAGTGCTCGGGCCGACGTTCGAGCTGCACTCCATCGCTGCTGATGTCTGGCTGCGCTGCGGGTTAGGGGGGCTCGCGTACGTCGTCGGAATCGTGTGGGTGTGTATACGGACTCCGGTACAGAGGCTCGAAGGTCTTGCGTCCCTCAAGTGGCTAATGAACTTTCTAGCATTTCAGTCTCTCTGGGACATACTATTCTCGCCGATGCCGTCGAACGGTCGCTGGCTTGCAGTCTCACTTGCCGCGCTTCTCTTCGCTGCACCGTCCGCGTCTCACATGGCGGAATCCGAAAACGCAGAGCGAACCGACACCGGAACAGACGGGGTTGGTCGGAGCAAGATGCTCGGCATGCCGGCCCCGTCGCCTAGGGTCTAAGGGCTTCCATGACGAGCGATTCACCGGCGCGGCAGGTCCTTCGCAACCTGGCCCTGCGCTTCGCGGTCATCCCAGTGTCAGCGGTCTGTGGATTGGCATCTGCTCGTATTGTCATCACGGATTACGGGCTCGCCATCTTTGGTGTCGCAAGTCTGATTGGCACGCTTCTGCTGTTAGTGCCATTCCTCGACCTAGGTCTGGGGGCAGCCGTCATGGATCGCGCTGCCCGGATGGATCGCGGGCCTAACATGGCCCAATGGATAGGGAAGGCAATCCGGTGGTTGTTTGTCGTGGGCGCACTCCTGCTGTTGTTGTCGGTCCTGCAGTATTGGACCGATATCGCAGACTCAATCTTGGGTGACGCTTCCACAGTCATAGATGGACGGACGGTCTTCGGAGGGTGGCTGGCCATATTGGCGGTCACGCTGCCGGCCTCATTGGGGCAGCGTCTGCTGATCGGGGCCGGCCAGACGCATTTGGCAACGGTGGTAAGCGCTGTGACAGCACCAGTGGGTCTGTTAATTGTAGCGGCGGCCGCAATCATTGAAGCGCCCGCAGAACTTGTCGTGCTGGCCGTGCCAATTGCTCTAGGGCTGACGTCAATGTTGGGCCTCGCGCTCGGTCTCCGAGGCGTTGCCGTCTCCTGGATTGACGTCCTGTATGCGGTGCGCCGCGGGAGAGGTCAAAAGGAACTGAAACTCGGGTCCGTGGCGGTGCCGATGTTCGCAATAAGCATCGGCCTCCCGATCGTCTTCGAGAGTCACCGTCTGCTCTTGGCCCATATGTCCTCGTTGGCTGCCCTGGCGGCCTATTCACTTATCGCCCAACTTTATGCGCCACTTTGGTCGTCTGTGTCCAGTGGTGGTATGTCACTGTGGCATGGGTTCGCCAGTATGACTGACGAGGGACGAAACCCGGCCCGCCAGTGGAGAAACGCTTTCGTGACGCTAAGTATCACTGGAGCCGTGCTGGCCGCGACCCTCGTCGCCTTCGCTGATATCGGTGTTCATCTGATCTCAGGTGCACAGGCCGACGCTGACTATGGAGTCGTCTGGGCGTTCGCGGTCCTTCTCATGTTGCAGTCGGTTCACCTAACCTCGGGAATGTTCCTTACCGACGCTCTGGGACTACGAATGCAGGCCAGGTCTGTTACGGTAATGGCTATCACATCCCTCGGGTTGGGGCTCCTCATCACGCCAGTAGCCGGGGCGGCCGGGCCGATCTGGGCCTCCAGTGCAGCCCTTCTCGTATGTCAGCTTGCGCCATGCCTTCTTGCGGTGCGGTCGCGACTCAGGCGTCGGGACGAAAGTTTGGGTAATCCGACTGGGGCCGAAGTCGGCGCTGGAGATCGGCGTTGGACGGCATGACGCCGCGCATCTCGGTCATCATGGCCGCCCGTAACGCAGCTGAAACGGTACGGGAGGCGATCGAGTCGGTAGTGCAGCAGACCATGGATGCGTGGGAGTTGATCGTCGTAGATGACGGCTCGAATGACGCGACTCTCGCTGAGATCCAGTCAGTGGACGACCATCGGATACAAGTTGTAAGAAACGGGCGCCCAATGGGCGCAGCTGCCTCGCGCAATCTGGCAGTCGAGCGGTCGCTCGGCGAGTACATCGCGGTGATGGATGCTGACGATAGGTGTCGGCCTGATCGTCTGGCGCTTGAGAGTCAATTCCTGGACCGCCGAGCAAATGTGTCTGTGGTCTCGGGCCAGATCGCTGGTTTCGGTTCGTGGGGTGGTCCCAGCGTGCTCTGGACGTACCCGACTGATGTGGAGCAGATCCGGCGGGAACTGCATCGAGGACGTATGCCCATCGCCCACCCGGCGGCTATGTTTAGGCGCAAGGACTTTCTTGCTGTGGGTGGGTATGACGAGCGGTGTCCGCGCGCTGAGGACTTGGCTCTAATCATTAGGCTTTCACATCTCGGCGTCGCCAATCTGCCGGATATCGTCTTAGACTATCGAATGCGTCGAAGGGTGTCTCTCTTGTACGTCTTCAGAGAGGCGTGGTACGCGAGGATCGCTCGTGAGCAGAATGCTCCCGGGGGTGGACGATCGACGCGTGACGGCCTGAAAGCCTTGAGACGCATCCCTGGTGTGTTCCTCGAGGGGACGAAGTCGTGGGTTGGGCGTCGGACCTTGGAGATGCGATGGCGCCAGTCTAAGCAGGAGGTATCAGATGGTAAGGGGTAACACGCCGCTGGTCACGGTGGTGACAATTGCGTTCAACGACTTCGAGGGCCTTCGTCGGACGCGGCGGTCGCTGGAACGACAAGAGTCGGACTGGCGTCACATCATCATGGACGGCGGGTCGACGGACGGCTCTGCCGAGTACGTCGCTTCCCTGGATGATGAGCGAACCGTTGCCCATAGTGGTCCCGACAAGGGGCGTTATGATGCGATGAACCGTGGGAGTAGGGACGTCAACTCCGAATTGCTGATCTTCATGCATGCCGGGGATCAGTTCACGGATGAGTGTGTCCTGTCGCGAGCGGTGGAGTCCTACCAGGAGCATGCTTGGGACTGGGCATTCGGCTTGTCTCGACTAGTTGCGCACGACGGTCGAGTCGTGGGCATTGCAGGGGCCCCGCCGTTCAGCTTCCGCAGATTCGCGCTCGGACGGGAGATCATCCCCCACCAAGCGGCGTTCTTCGCGACGAACTTCTTCAAGCTGGTAGGTGAGTATGATCTCGGGTTCGGGCTGGCCGCTGATCAATTGCACTTCATGCGGGCCGCGACATTGTCGCCACCGCTGCTGCTTGGGCTCCCGGTGTGCGACTTCGATCTAAGCGGGGCCGGCTCGACGCGGCGAGCCTCAAGCCACTACTGGGATATGAGTCGCGCCAGGAGGCGGCTGGGCGTTCGCATCTCCCCTGCTGCGTCGTTGGACGTCGCAGCCTCCCTCGGACTGGGGATCATCACAGACCTGCGTCGCGAAATCGGACGGCGACGTTGCAGCGGGGCGACCACGAGGGGCGGGGCGTCGGACCAGTCTTAGGCGCGGGAGGCTGCTTCCTGGTCGATGCGGACACTGCCGCGAGACGGTGGCATGCTTCCGCTGACGTTCCTGCTTGTGGCGGCGGGGTGGGCACGCTTGTAAAGGTTCGAGGCGATCGTGTCGAAGTTCGTCAAGTGAGAAATGAGCAGCCGTGGAACTTCGCGAAGTAGCAGCGTCCCTGCGTGCGGCCTGGTGGCTCCCCGTGCTAGGTGCGCTGCTGGGGGCAGGCGGCGCTCTGCTGGCGAGTCTCGTGCAGACGCCCTTGTATACGTCCAACACCCAGCTATTCGTGTCGACTCGGGACTCATTCTCGTCGAGCGATGCGGTCGAGGGTGCCTACTTCTCACAGGCGCGGGTCACGTCTTACGCGCGGCTCATCATGGGACCAGAGATGCGTCAGCGGGTGACGGATCGACTCGGTGAAGGAGTCGGGGATGGCAGCACGATCTCTGCGATCGCATCCACGGAGACGGTGCTGATCGACGTGTCCGTGACCGATGCGTCCCCCGCTGAGGCGCAGCAGGTTGCGGAGGCCATCGGGCAGGAGTTCACGATCTTCGTGGGAGAGTTGGAGGCGCCAGAAGGCGAGGGGTTGGCGCCGGTCCAAGTCCGCGTGACCGAGGAGCCCCAAGTGCCCTCTGCAGCTTCGTCTCCACAGACCGATCGAAATGTGACCCTCGGGCTGCTTGGTGGGGCTGTGCTGGGAGCTGGCGGTGCGTTGCTCCGGTCCCGCCTAGATCGCTCGGTTAAGAATTCAGAGGAACTTGCCGACTTGGTTGCTGCTCCTGTCATAGGAACGGTTCTTCGGGACGAAGCGGTGGAGAAAGTCCACACCATCGAACACGCTTCAGGTCGCCGCACGGTCGAGGACTACCGGCAAATACGGACAAACCTGCAGTTCCTCGATGTGGACTCCCCCCCTAAGGTCATCATGATGTCCAGTGCTCTGCCGTCAGAGGGAAAAACAACCCTGGTCGTGAATCTCGCGATTGCACTCGCCGAGGCCGGCCAGCGGGTGACCGTCATCGAGGCCGACCTACGTAGACCAAAGGTGACTCGATACCTCGGCATGGTTGGCGGCGTCGGCCTTACCAATGTCCTCGCCGGGTCTGCCGATCTGGAGGACGTCCTACAGACTTACCGTGACGGTATGTCGGTCGTGGCGGCCGGGCCCACGCCCCCTAACCCTGGCGAACTATTGGCCTCTTCTCACATGGCCAACCTCGTTACCCGGCTTCGCGCGCAGAATGACTTTGTGCTCGTAGACGCCCCTCCGCTCCTGCCCGTCGCGGACGCTACAGGGCTCGCTACGTCGATGGACGGTGTCCTTCTCGCGGTGCGGCACGGGAGTACCCACAGAGACCAAGTTCGGCAAGCCGTTGCCAACCTTGACCGTGTGGGGGCGAGGATTCTTGGCGTCATTCTCAACGTCGTCCCGCCGAAGGCACACGGGGCCTCTGTGTACGGATACTCATACGGTTACGAGTCCACGGAGCCGGAGAAGTCTCAGTCGGCTTTGCGGCATCGGCCGCCCGCGGCGTGAGCACGGCGGATCGGCCAGCCTTCCGCTTCCCTGGAGGCGTACTCGTGCGCGAGGTCCAGGGCGAGCTGGTGCTCCTCAACCTCGGCACGGAGCAGTACTACGGACTCGATCGGATTGGGGCTGACATCGTCGCCAGGCTGACCCGAGAATCCCTCGAGGCCACACTCATCGCGCTCGAATCGGAGTACTCAGTGGACGGCGCCGTCCTCCGGGCAGACCTCGAGGCTTTGATCCGGGAACTGGTCGATGCGGGCCTTCTCGAGGCGACGGATCTCCGTTGACCGGCGAGGCCCCGTCGCGGGTCGCCGGGGGGATCCGGGTCGCGTTGCGGGGCGTTCACGATCCGTCGGACGCCCTCGGCCTCCGGGTGCTCGGCACTTCGCGCATCGCGACACCCGAGTCACGTCCTCATGTGGGTCTGACGCCGGATGGAAGACCTTGGCGCCGGGTGTGGTCGCTGCCGGACCGCCTCGTCCTGGAGTACCTCGACGTCGTGACGGTGCAGGTCGAGGACAACGGGGCCGTGGTTTTCGACGAGGACCTACCAGCGGACGTCGAAGAGCATCTGATGTACGACCACGTCCTGCCGCTCTTTCTCGCACGTCGCGGCGCGGTGGTCCTCCACGGAGCCGTGCTCGGAAGGGGTGACACGGCAATCGTCCTGAGCGGACCGACGGGCGCCGGTAAGTCGACGTTGAGCGCGTACGCGGCCCGGCGGGGATGGACGGTCGGCGGGGACGACGGCGCTGTGCTGAGCTTTGCTACGCACGTGACGGTGGAGCCTACATATCCCACCGTTCGCTTGACTCCAGACGCTGTCAGACTTCTCGACTTACCCGTCGATGTAGGGCGCGACGTCGCAGGCAAGCGGCGCACGGAGCCCGGGTCCATCGCCACCACCGTGTGGTCACCGACGCGGCTGGAGGCGGTGATGCACGTCCAACCGACCGACGGCGTCGCCGGCTTCACGCGGCTGCAGGGTGCCGAGGCGCATGCCTCGCTGTTCGCAGTGACCTTCCACGCCGACCTCGGACCAGGAGGCTTGCTCAGGAACGTCGTGGACCGGCTGGCAGTACTAGCCGAGACCGTGACCGTGGGCCGCGTCATGGTTCCGCGGGGTGCGAGCGGGCTCGTAGCAGCGGAGCGCATCCTGGCGAGCGTAATCGCGGAAGGGAACTAAGCCGTGACTGAAGGGCCTCAGCAGGGGAGACTGCCGCGTGGACGGGCGGTGTCGTTGCGGGAGCTAAGCCGGTTCTTCAGGGCCCTCTGCGGTCCCCTGCGCCTGAGTGCAGCCCGAGCGGCTATCGACGGCATCCGCGTAAGGAGCACGTTGATGCGGAAAGGCCTGCGCCCCTTGGTGCGCAACTTCACCGGGCATCCCCCAGGCAGTCCCGAGAAGGCCCGGCGCGTAGCGGCCGCCGTGGACGCTGGTCTCGGCATCCTCCCGGTCGGGGCCACCTGCCTACGGCGTTCCGTCACCCTGTTGCGAGAACTGGACCGACTGAAGATGAGCGGCACTCTGCACATCGGCGTGCGCCACGGACTCCATGGCATCGAGGCGCACGCTTGGGTTCAGTCCGGGTCAGAGGTCTTGAACGACGATCCCGCTGAGATTGGCACGTACGCGGAGATCTCAGCCGGCGAAGCTGAGCGGATCCTGCCGGAGCTCGCATGACATTCATCGCCGCCGCTGCCTCTGGCGACCGATCTGTCGCTGACCTCCTGGGGCTTCTGAGGGCCGGCCTGGCGGACGGCACGATCACAAAGAGGGCGCACCGGGGGCATGTCGTGGCCTGGACGACCGGCCATCCATGGGTCAGCAGCTCAGACGACGGTGAGGTCCTCGTCGTCCTGGACGGTCAGATACATCAGCCGCTGGCCGAGCGCAGCCTGCAGGCTGAGCTTCTCCGAATCCGCTACCGACAGGCCGGCGAAGACTTCGCCCGGGGAGTGCTCGGCGACTTCGTCTGCATCGTCCTCGACCGGACCCGAGATCAGCTCGTCGTGAGTCGCGACCCGATCGGTGTCCGGCCCTGGTTCCACTCGAGCAGCGGAAAGCAGTACGCCGGTGCGACGGACCTCGCCACGGTGAGCGCGCTTCCTTGGGTGGATGTGAGCATCGACGAAGCCGCGGCGCTGGCCTATCTGGCCGGTGAGATGCGGAGCTCCGGCGGGACTCTCTACCGGGGGGTCTCGACGGTGGCCCCTGGATCGACGTGGACGTCGGCGGCGCCCTCCGCTCGAGGACGCCTCCACCACCAGTGGAACATCGTCCCAGAACCCGAGGTTAGCTGGGGCGAGGCCCTCGAGCGCTGTCACCACGTCTTCCGGCAGTCCGTCCGGGATCGAGTCGCCGTGGCCGGTGCGGCGACCAGCGAGCTCAGCGGAGGCCTGGACTCATCTTCCGTGATTGGCACGTTGGTCGACATGGGCTATGACGAGGTCCTTGCCGGCCGGCTGCTGTTTGACGGGTCCGACGCGGACGAGCGCCAGTTCTCGGATGCTGTGCTGGAGATGTGGGAAATCCCGAGTGTCTCCGTCGGCCCCTGGATACCGGCGGATGACGAGTTCACCGCGTTGTGCCGGGGTCTTCGCCGCCCGCCACCAGATCCGAACTTCACGATGACGGCGTCGCTGCACCGCGCGTTCTCGGGGACCGGACGTTCGTGTGCCCTCACAGGACTCGGGGGCGACGACGCGTTCTTGGAGACGACGCTCGGGTCTCGCGTCGTCAGTGCCGTCCAGCAGCGGCGCCTGTGGATGCTCCCAATGGCACTTCGCGAGGAAGGGCAACTTGCCCGGGGCGCATGGCGACGCACATGGCGGCCGTTGCTCGCCTACCTGGCTGGACGTGGGCGTCCACGACCACCCCGCTACATCGCAGAGCGCGTCGCCCACGAACACGACCTGTCGGAGCGCATGGCCTCAGCTGTCGTACGTGTCACCGGCGACAGGGCCGTGGACGAGCGCTTGAGTGGGCTCTCCTCCGGATATGTCGCTGCAATCTTCGAGGACGCCGCCGTGGTCCACGATCTTTCCGGATGGCGGAGCACTCACCCATTCTTTGATCCGCGGTTCATCGAGGCCAGTTACGGATTGGATCCGTGGTTCCCCGTACGTAACGGACACGATCGGGCACTGGAGGTCGAACTCTTCGGCGCCCTCCTCCCGCCGGTTGTCCGTGACAGACGCGACAAGGCGGATTTCGCCGAGGTCGCATGGGCGCGACCAGCGACGCGGAAGCTGACGAAGCGACTCCTCAGCGGGCCGCTGATGCAGCGAGGATGGATCGATTCAGAAGCTGTGACTGACGTGATGGAGAACGCGATGAAGGGGAGAGCCGGTGCGGCTCTCCCCTTCTGCCGACTCGTGGCAATGCACTCATGGCTCAGCGGCGAGCCGTGAATACTACTTGTCGCACTTCCCGATCGCCTCGCCGTTCTTGCGGCTGCAGTTGTCGAGTCCGGTGGAGCCGTTGCCGAGTGTCAGCTCGGCCAGGCTGCCGAGGGACCGCAGCGTCGGGCGGTGATAGTTCGACTTCTGAGCGACCTTGTCCATGACATCCCCGTGCTAGGCGTGAAGTTGCGCGCAATGGAAGCACGAGGCCCGCGAATCACACAAGCCCTGCCCTATCACACGTCGTTCGGGAACTCGCCCACGACACGTTCGCCGGCTCCGGCAAGGTCCTCACCGTCAGCGGTAGGCGCTGGCCTGCAGCTCGTACAGCTCCGCGTACTGGCCGGCGCAGGCCATGAGTGAGTCGTGGTTCCCCTCCTCGACGATCCGGCCCTCGGAGAGCACGTAGATGCGGTCCGCGGACTTGACGGTCGAGAAACGGTGTGAGATGACGACGACGCTTCGGCCGGCGCACAGGGCCCGCAGCTGCTCGAACAGGTCGCTCTCGGCGCGCGGGTCGAGAGAGGCCGACGGCTCGTCGAGGATGACTAGCGGGGCATCCCGGATGAAGGCCCGGGCCAGCGAGAGCCGCTGCCACTGGCCCACGGACAGATCGGATCCGCCGACGTACTCCTTGCTCAGCACGGTGTCGTAGCCGGCGGGGAGAGCAGCCAGGAAGTCGTCGGCGTCCGCCTGCTGAGCAGCGCGGCGGACAGTCGCGTCATTGGCTTCCCCGTCCGGATGTCCGAGTTGGATGTTGTCCCGGGCGGTCAACTGGTAGCGGACGAAGTCCTGGAACAGCACGGCGATCCGGCCTCGCACCGCATTGGGGTCCATGTCCGCGAGGTCCACGCCGTCCCACTCGATGACGCCCGCCGTCGGCCGATAGAGATTCGCGAGCAGCTTGGCCAGTGTGGACTTCCCGCTCCCGTTGGCGCCGACGAGCGCGATCACTTCTCCGGGCTTGATCTCGAGCGAGACCGACCTGAGGGAGGCCTCGGTCGCCTGCGGATAGATGAAGCCGACGCCGGTCACCGTGATGTGCGGGGAGTCCGACGGCGACCGGGACCGGAGGGGCTCGCTGGTCGGGGACGTCGGGGGGCTCTGGGCCAGGAACTGCCGGAGGTCCTCCAGGAACGGTGCGGCCTCGGCGATCTCGCCCAGTGCGTAGGTGGCGCCGCCGACACGGGCCGCGAGGAGTCGTACGGCGAGGAGCGCGCCGCCAGCGGCCGCCAGACTCAGCCGGCCGCGGTCCACGAGGACGACGACCATCAGGAGGGCGACGCCGAGCAGCACGGCTGAGCCGATCGTGCCGACCAGTGCCAGCCGGAGCCGCGCGTTGACGTGCCGGCGGAGATCCGACAGGTAGGCGGTGTAATTGCGCTCCCACCGCTTCTGCAGGGGGCCTGAGAGTGCGAAGGCGCGCACCTCCTTGGCTTCGTCGCGTCGTGTCAGCACCGCTTGCAGGTAGAAGCGCTCCCGCTCGCGCGCGGTCTGGCCGGCTTCGAACCGGAACTCGCGCCGGGCGATCACCCGGGAGGTGAGAAGAACCGGCACGGACGAGAGCAGGAGCACCGGGAGCAACTCTGGGGCGAGCGCGACGACGGCCACCGCCGCTCCGCCGGCGGCGAGCGCGTCCCCTGCGGCGATCACCATCGCGTGGACCACGATCTGCGTGCGCTCCGCCGCGTTGACCCGGACCCGCTGGGCGCGGTCGTAGAACTCGGGGTCCTCGTAGGCGGTCAGGTCCACGGCTCGACTGACGTCCAGGATCCGTCGCCACACCTCGCGGTTCACATGCTCGCCGAGCGCTCGGTGCTGCAGGTTCCCCAGTATCGACGCGGCGGCGGTCGCCGCGGTGAGCAGAGCCAGCAGGACGATGGGCGCAGCGGCCCGCTGAACGAGCGTTCCGTCCTCGTCGGTTCCCTCCAGGGCAATGGAGAGCACCCGCTCGACCAGTAGTACCTGAGCGAACAGCGACACCGAGGCGAGCGCTTGGGTTCCCACCGTGAGCAGCACCCGCACTCGGCTGGCCTGCCAGACCAGCGCGACCGCGTATCCCAGGAGTCGGGGCAGACGAGTCAGGCGGGCCCGACGTCCAGGGGCGGGCGGGAGGTCCTCGCAATCAGTCATGAGTCAGCGCAGACCTGAGGCTGAGCCGATCGTCTGTCGGGACGAGGACGGGGAGCCGCTCGGCGGCGTCGTTCGTCACTCCGCGCGACCGACGGCGCCGGACGCGCGGCGGTGGCGCCGCCACTCCTGGAACGCTCGCGGTGTGCGGGCGAGCACTTCAACCGGCCGGGCCACCCGAGCCCAAAGGAGGCGTCCAGGGGTGCGTGTGCGCTCCGGTTGCGCGAAGCGGAACCACTCCGCGGAGGGGAAGAGGAGGTTGCTCACCAGCCTCAGCCGGGAGCCCCAGGGCTGCGCCACGGCTGCCCGCTCGAGGACCAGCGCCGAGTAGGAGGCGGAGGCGGCTCGCATCCGGGTCTCCACGTGGCTAGGGGCCGCGAAACCCAGGCGTCGGATCAGTTCCGCGCCCGCGGGCAAGAGGCTCAGCCCCGCCGTGAAGGCGTCCAGTGCGTGGAGCCGCTCGGCCAGATCTGCGGCAGCCCGCCACATGCCGTCGTCCAGGCGCTCGAGTCCGAGTCCGAGATCGCGCGCCGCCTTCTCGTCGGCCAGTCCCTTCTGCGCCAGGTGGAGGGCCAGGTGCATGGTCCGCGCCGGGACGGAGAGTGCGGGAACCGTCGTGCCGGCCCACTGCCAGGGCACGGTCTCGGCGCGCAGGCTCCGCCACGCCTCACTGGGGTCCACGCGAACGCCGGTGAGCGTGACGTGCAGGTCGACATCGACTCCGTGCCGGTTCTGCAGAGGCTGCTCCTCCGGTGACAACGCCGCCCGCGTCGGGGCGTCGAGCAGTGGCCGGTAACCCAGCTCCGCGAGTGCCCGCACCGCGGCCGCCTCGGTGTCGGGAGCTACCAGGACGTCGAGGTCCACGTACGTGCGCTGCGTCAGGTCGTCGTACAGCCAGCCGGCAATCGTCGCGCCCTTGAGCATGATGAAGTCGATCTCGGCCCGCGTGAGGTGAGCGGCGATGGACCGGCACGCGTCGTCGAGGAGCAGCGCCATCGCCTGATCGCGGTAGCTCGTCACCCTCGCCCTCGCCTGTCCGACTGCTGAGCACGACCGCCCGCGCCGGATCGTAGGTCCGCGCCCGTCCCGTGCGCGGGACCCGCGCAACGGGTGTGGTCGTGCACGGAGTCCTAAGGGCGCTGAGGCAGGCCGTGATGGGCCTATGCGTCGACCCGGACGTGCTTACCGGAGCGCATGTCCTCGAGCTGCTGAATGTCGGCGTCGACCATGATCTTCACCAGGTCGGGGGTGAGGACCTTCGGCTCCCAGCCCAGCTGCTCCTTGGCCTTGGAGTAGTCGCCGATCAGCGCGTCCACCTCGGTGGGCCGCTCATAGCGCTCGTCGTGCTGGACGTAGTTCTCCCACTCGAGGTCCACGTGTTCGAAGGCCATGCGCACGAAGTCCCTCACCGAGTAGGCGGTGTTCGTGGCGAGCACGTAGTCGTCCGGCTCGGGCGCCTGCAACATCCGCCACATGCCCTCGACGTACTCAGGGGCGTATCCCCAGTCACGCACCGCGTCGAGGTTTCCCATGTACAGCTTGTCCTGCAGGCCGGCCTGGATGCGGGCGACGGCGCGGGTGACCTTACGGGTGACGAAGGTGGCGCCGCGGCGGGGGCTCTCGTGGTTGAACAGGATGCCGTTCACCGCGTAGATGCCGTAGGCCTCGCGGTAGTTGCGCGTGGCCCAGTAGGCGTAGACCTTGGCGGCTCCGTAGGGACTGCGCGGGTAGAAGGGGGTCTGCTCGTTCTGCGGAGGCGGGGTTGCACCGAACATCTCAGACGACGATGCCTGGTAGATCTTCGTGCGCACCTTGGCGGCGCGGACCGCTTCGAGTAGCCGCATGGCGGCCAAGCCGGTCACGTCGCCGGTGAACACCGGCTGGTCGAACGAGACGCGCACGTGCGACTGGGCGCCAAGGTTGTAGACCTCGTCCGGGTTGATGTCGCGAAGCACGTTGATCAGCGTGACGCCGTCATTGAGGTCACCGAAGTGCAGGAACAGGCGTCGGTTGGCCACGTGCGGGTCCTGATAGATCCCGTCAAGCCGCTCCGTGTTGAACGAGGACGAGCGGCGGACCAGGCCGTGCACCTCGTAGCCCTTCTCCAGCAACAACTCAGCCAGGTAGGAACCGTCCTGACCGGTGATGCCAGTGATCAGAGCGGACTTCGCCACGAGGTACTCCCCACATTCCCGTGCGACCCGGAAGTTCCGGATCGTCCCGTCGTTAGCCTAGGCGTAGCCGTCACGGGAGGACTTGGTATGTCGATCGCACCACTGGACCGCAGCGCCCGCACGTTCATCGCCGGGCACCGGGGGCTCGTCGGGGGAGCGGTGCTCCGGCACTTCACCAAGTCAGGCTTCGACAACGTGGTGACCCGGACGTCCGCCGAGCTGGACCTGCGGGACGCCCCGGCGGTCGAGGAGTTCTTCGCCGCCGAGAAGCCGGCGACCGTGGTCATGGCGGCAGCGAAGGTGGGCGGGATCGTCGCCAACAGCACGTACCCGGCCGACTTCATCTCCGACAACCTGCGGGTGCAGGTCAACGTTCTCGACGCGGCCGCGCGGCATGGCGCCACGAAGCTGCTTTTCCTCGGTTCGAGCTGCATCTACCCGAAGATGGCCGAGCAGCCGATCCGCGAGGACAGCCTCCTGACCGGTCCCCTGGAGGAGACCAACGACGCCTACGCGATCGCGAAGATCGCCGGTGTGCTGCAGGTGCAGGCGCTGCGCCGGCAGTACGGCGTCCACTACATCTCCGCGATGCCGACCAACCTGTACGGGCCCGGCGACAACTTCCACCCGACCAACTCGCACGTGCTGCCCGGCCTCATCCGCCGCTTTCACGAGGCCAAGGCCCAGGGGGCGCCGTCGGTGACCGTCTGGGGGACCGGGACGCCGCGGCGGGAGTTCATGCACGTCGACGACATGGCGCGGGCCTGCCTCTACCTGCTCGAGCACTATGACGAGCCGGAGCCGATCAACGTCGGCATCGGCAGCGACCTCTCCATCCGCGAGCTCGCCGAGATGGTTGCGGAGGTCGTCGGCTACGAGGGGGCGCTGGAGTTCGACAGCAGCAAGCCCGACGGCACCCCGCGCAAGCTGCTCGACGTGAGCAAGCTGCACGCGCTCGGCTACAAGGAGCAGATCGACCTGCGCACCGGCCTCGCCGGGACCTACGCCTGGTACCAGGAGCAGCTGGCCGCCGGCGCTGTTCGCGCCGCCTGAGTCCCGCAGGCGACCGGTTGAGCCGGATGGACGCACCCGCCGTCACGTTGGTGAGGCTGCGCCCCGGCAGCACCGAGCCGAGCGTGCCGGTCCGGGCTCGCGGGGTCCGGTGAACCTACTCTCGACGCATGCGGATCCTGTTCGTGTGCACGGGCAACATCTGCCGCTCGCCGTTGGCTGAGCGGCTGGCGAGCCTGTGGGCGGAGCAGGCCCTGGGTGCGGCCGCGGCGGGGATCCACATCCGCAGTGCCGGCACGGAGGGGCTCGAGGGTCACGCGATGGACTCCCGCAGCGCCAATGCCCTCGTCGCACTCGGGGGCGACCCGAGCGGCTTCGTCGCCCGCAAGCTGCACCCGGTGATGGCCGAGGAAGCCGACCTCGTGCTCACGATGACGCGGCGCCAGCGGCGCAGCGTCCTGAGTCAGGCTCCGCGCGCCATGCGGCACACGTTCACGCTGCCCGAAGCGGCCGACTTGCTGCGCAGTGCCGATGTGGACGGCATCGACCTCCTGCCCTTGCGGCGCCGGGCCGGAGAGCTGGCCGCTCGTCTCAACGACAAGCGCGCATGGCGCAAGGGTGTCGACGCCGACGACGTCTTCGACCCGATCGGGCAGTCCAAGGACGTCCACAAGCAGGTGGCCGCCCGCATCGCCCGCAAGTTGCAGCCGCTCACGGACGTCCTGTTCGCCGAGGACCGTGCCGGCGGTACGTGGGCCCCGCCGCCCGTTCCGGCGCGCCGCCCGGCGTTCCCGCCACCTGTCCCCGTGCCCACCCGATAACAGAGTCGCAGCGTTCCTCGTCGCGCTCTGTGAGGGGATGAGCACGGCACCTACCATCAGGTGGTGTTCGGCCTCTCTCGTCCCCCGCGGTGGGGCCTGGTCGCTCTCGCCGTCCTGCTGATCGGCAATCTCGGCCTCTTCACCTATCTGGTGCTGCGCCCGGATCCGGTCGATCCCCTCGCCGGCGACCCGTCGCCGGCCGCGGCCTCAACCGCCGACGAGCCACGCACCGGCGGCTCCACCGCTTCAGCTGCACCCACGACCACCTCTGCGCCGGTGACCACGCCCGTCGTGGCCGTGTACGGAGACGGCTACTCCACCGGTTCGACCCTCGGCGGTCAGGGAGCGGCAGGCTGGCCGGCACTCCTGGCAGGCCGCCTCGGGGCCGAGTTGCAGATGGGGGCGGTGGCGCAGTCTGGCTATGCGGCTCTCGGTGTCTCCGGGCAGGACTTCGCCGACCAGGTCGCGGCAACGCCTGTCCCTGATGCCGCGATCACCATCGTCTTCGGCAGCCGCAACGACTTGGGGGAAACCGTGCCGTCGGTCGCGGCCGGTGCCGCGGAGACCCTCGACCTGATCCGCGCCTCCGCTCCGGACACGGCGATCGTCGTCGTCGGCCCCGCGTGGAGCGACGCCGACGTCCCGACCGCACTGCTCGCCCACCGGGACGCCGTCGCGGCCGCCGCCTCGTCAGCCGGGGCGACCTTCGTCGACCCGCTCGCCGCGGGCTGGTTCAGCGACCCCGAGGGGCTCATCGCCGGTGATGGGGTCTCCCCCACCGACGCGGGGCACCGGTTCATCGCCGACGCCCTGACCCCGGTGGTGGAGGAGGTCCTCGCCGAGGCGTGAGCCGCAGACGGCCTGTCCGACCGCTTTCGGCCGACACACGACGGCCCCCGACCTCGTCGAGGTCGGGGGCCGTCGTGCGAGTTGTTCCGACTCAGCGGCTGCGGACGCGTGCCGGCGGTGCCTCGTCCCGGATGGCCGGGAACGTGGTCGTGTGGTCGATCACCGGCGCCCGCCCCTTCTTGCGCGCGGAGCGGTCGTCGCCTTCCACGGCCGCCAGTGCAGAGTAGGCGTAGTTGTATCCGTACCCGTAGCCCTCGGCCGCCTTCGGTGGGATGCGGTTCAGGACGACGCCCAGCAGCTTGGCGTCGATGTGCTGCAAGGCCGTGACGGCCTGCTCCAGCTGTGCTTCCGTGGTCGTGCCATGCCGGGCGACCAGGAGGGCGCCGTCAGCGACCTTGGAGAGCACCGCACCATCCGTGACCGGCAGGAGGGGCGGCGCGTCGATGATGACGTAGTCGCTGGTCTGCCGGATCTCGGCGAGGAGAGCGCGCATCTGCTTCGACCCGAGCATCTCGCTGGGGTAGGGCGGCATCGGGCCGGCCGCGAGCACCGAGAGATGGCCGTCGCCGATCGGCTGCACGACCTCGTCGTAGCGGACAGAGCCGGCCAGCACGTTGGAGAGTCCGGCGCCGCTGAGGATGCCGAGGTATCGGGTCACCCGGGGCCTACGGAGGTCGGCCTCGATGAGCGTCACCCGCACGCCAGCTTGAGCCATGACCATGGCCAGGTTCACGGCCACGGTCGTCTTGCCCTCACCGGGCAACGAACTGGTCACCACAATTGTGCGGGCCGGCTCGTCGACGTCCACGAACTGAAGGTTCGTTCGGAGTTGGCGATACGCCTCTGCCGTCTCCGAGTAGCCGCCCTCGTCGTCAATCACCCCGTTCTCGGTGAGCGACGGGTCCTCGGTGAGGGCCGCGACGACCGCGACTCCGGTCAGCTCCTCGATCGCGTCCGGAGACTTGACGGTGTTGTCCAAACGCTGGCGGATCAGCGCAGCGGCGCCACCGAGGATGAGGCCGGCGGCTATGCCGAGGCCCAGATTGCGCAGCGGCTGCGGGGACGTAGGCGTCGGGGCGACCTGTGGCTCCTCGAGGACGTGAACCCGCACGGTTGACGTCTCGGCACCCTCGGGCGTCTCAAGCTCGGCGACGATGGCCCTGAACTCTTGGCCCAGCGCAGCTGCGATGTCTCGGGCCTGGGTTGGGGAGGTGCGGGTGACGCTCACATCCAGCAGGACCGTCTCGGGCACGGCAGTCGCGACGATGCTGTCCACGAGTTGTGCTGGGGAATCCTGCAGTCCCAGCTGCTCCACCACGCGTCCGGCCAGCCGCTCGCTTGTCAGGATTTGAACGTAGGAGCCGACGCGCTGCTGTGTGAAGAGGTTTCCCTGGTAGGCGGTCGATGTCTCGTCGGTGCCTGTGGTGCTGACGAACAGCTGGGTGTTGGACGTGTACATCGGTGTCATCTGCCAAGTCAGGAGGCCGGCCGAGGCGGCACCGACCAGCATGCCGATGGCGAGCAGCCACCACCCATGCCGAACGGCCAGCGCCAAGTTCTTCAGTTCCACGAGTTGGCCTTCCGGTCAGCAGATCGAGGAGCGCCGCTCGGAGCCAGGGGCTCCGGTGCACTAGTCACGGTAAGACAGGGCATCAGTACGCACCGCTTCCGCCGCGCACGGCCCCGAGGGTCTTCCACAGAATGAAGAGGTCGAGACCGAAGGACCAGTTCTCGACGTAGCGGACGTCGACACGAACTGAGTCGTCCCAGCTGAGGTCGGACCGGCCGCTGATCTGCCATAGGCCGGTCATGCCGGGCTTCACCAAGAAACGGCGGCGCATGTCGAGGCCGTACTTCTCGGTCTCGGAGACGAGCGGCGGTCGCGGGCCCACGAGCGACATCTGACGGCCGATGACGTTGAGCAGCTGGGGGAGCTCGTCCAGCGAGTAGCGACGCAGCACGCGTCCCACAGAGGTCACCCGTGGGTCGTCCCGCATCTTGAACAACACGGCGTTGCCGTCGCTCAGGGCGAGGAGTTCGGTCAGCCGGGCGTCCGCGTCAACGGCCATCGAGCGGAACTTGAGCATCGTGAAGACCTCGCCGTCCTTCCCCACCCGGCGTTGCCGGTAGAGGACCGGTCCGGCGCTCGTCGCCTTAACGAGGACGGCGATGGACAGGAGCAGTGGCGAGAGAGTGACCAAGGCGCCGGCCGCCACGACGACGTCGAAGACGGTCTTGGCCATTCGCCTGCCGCCGGTGAACTCCGGCCGCTCGACGTGCAGCAGGGGCAGTCCGGCGACAGGCCGGATGGCCACGCGCGGCCCCGCGATGTCCGTGACCGCGGGCGCCAGCAGCAGGGACGCTGACGTTTCCTCCAGATCCCATCCCAAGCGCCGCAGCGCCGGGCCCTCCAGCTCGGGGCTCGGAAGGACGGCCACGACGTCGATGTCGTGACGGCGGACGACCTCCACGACGTCCTCGATGCTCCCCAGTACCGGCGCCATCGGATCGGCGCCGTGCCGGGAGAGGCCAGCGGGGAGGCAGCAACCGACGATGTCCAACCCCTGGTAGGACACCTTGTCGATCTGCCGGCGCAGGGCTGCAACGCCGCTCCCATGCCCGACGACGAGGGTCCGCGAGCGGTGGAGACCACGGCTGCGCTGCCGGTGCAACCTCTGCCGGCGCACGTAGCGCTGCACGAGCGTGATGAAGCTCGCCAGCGGGAGGGCGACGACGACGAAGCCGCGGGCGATGTCCCACTTGGTGGCCCAACTGACCGAAGCGAAAGAGGCGACGACCCAGACGCACGCGGTGAGGACGCGACGGAACTCGTCCGCGCCGAGGCCCAGGTACCTGAGTTCGTAGCTTCGAGCCAGCCACATCGCCAGGACCCAGCCGAAAGGAAGGAACAGCGCGACGATGAGCGCCTCGAGGGGACCTGAACCCAGCATCGACGAGTCGCCGAACCTGATCAGGTAACCGATGAGACCGGCCAGGAGCGCGCAGAGTGCGTCGCCCACCACGATCGAGCGGACGTATCGCGCCTGCCACCGTCGCCGGTCATCGATTGCCTGCGGGTCGTCGCCTTCGACAGCGACGCGCACGGACTCGATCTCGTGACCGGCATCCTCCGCAGTTGCAGTCATTGCTCCCCGTTCCAGGACCGTTCACGCCGTGGGCGGACGGTTCCGCCGATGTCACGTCCGCCCGTGACGCATGAAGCGCGACAGAACGTTCACGTTCAGTAAAGCAATCGGCGCGCGTGTGTCGGAACGGCAACGGTTCCCAACTTCGGCTCAAGAACTGGCAACCCTGTGTGTCAGTTGGGACGCCCGATGCCGCGGAGGTCCATGAGGTCTTGAGGCCCGTTCGTTCGACTTGAGAGAGCGGCCGCTGCTGTGACGGCGGTGGCGCAGGTCGCTCCCCGGGGACGGAGGGGCCGGTGGGACGGAACTCGCACGTGTCGGTGTGCCGCGCCGATCTCTGCGCCGTCCCCGGATCTGATCGGCACGTCCGAGCGGACGAGTTCGTCCCGCCCGTGACGCAGTCGCCGCACGACGGCGGAGGGCAACACCGAGGAGGCAGTGGTGATCCGCAGGAGAGTCGTCGCAGGGGTTCCGGTCGAGCGCCGCCGGCGGACGCGCAGGGAGGTGCTGATCACCGGACTCAACTTCTTCCCGGAGCAGACCGGCATCGCGCCGTACACGACGGGGCTGGCTCGCCACCTGGCCGAGTCCGGCATCGACGTCACGGTGGTGGTAGGACATCCGCACTACCCCGAGTGGCGTCTGCACCCGGGGTACGAGACTCCCCGCCCCGTCGAGACGGACGAGGGCGTCGAGGTGGTACGGGTCAAGCACCCCGTCCCGGGGAATCCGACCGGTCTCTCCCGCATCGTGATGGAGGCCGTCTTCGCCCTGCGCAGCGGGCGTGAGCTGTGGCGTCGACGCAGCGACGTCGCGCTCGTGGTCAGCCCGGCCCTGCTCTCCGCGCTGCCGGCGGTGGTGATGAAGCCCTTCCGGCGGCACGCGGTGGGTGTCGTCGTCCAGGACCTGTACGGCGCCGCCGTCTCCGAGGCCGGCCTCGGTGGCTCCGTCCTGTCCAGGGCCACAGCCTGGCTCGAGAAGCAGGTCATGCGGCGCGCGGACGGCATCGCCGTCATCCACCCGATCTTCCGTGACCGGCTCATGGCGATGGGCATCCCGGCCGACCGCATCCGCGTGATCCCGAACTGGTCGCACGTCATCATCCCGGACATCAACCGGGAAGAGGTCCGCCGCAAACTCGGGTGGGAGCCGGACGCCGTGATCGCCCTCCACGCGGGCAACATGGGTGTCAAGCAGGGCCTCGGCACGCTGGTGGAGGTCGCTCGTCGAGCCGAGGAGGCCGGAAGTGACGTGCGAGTCGTGCTGCTGGGCGATGGCAGCCAACGGGCCAAGCTGCAGGTCGAGGCGGAGGGCCTGAACAAGTTGCACTTCCTCCAGCCGCTGCCGGCCGGCGAGTTCGAGCGGGCCCTCGCGGCCGCTGACTGCCTGCTGCTGAACGAGAAGCCGGGCGTCGTGGAGATGTCGGTGCCGAGCAAGCTCACGACGTACTTCACCGCGGGCAAGCCCGTCGTCGCGGCGACGGACACGGCCAGCGGTGCCGCTCAACTTGTGCGCGACTCCGGTGCCGGGGTGATCGTCCAGTCGGGTGACGCCGACTCGATCCTCGCCGCCGTCACCGACCTGGCTCAGGACCGTCCGCGGGGTGAGGACATGGGCCGCAACGGTCGCCGGTTCGCCGCCGAGCGCCTCGCCGGAAGCACCTCACTCAGCCTCTACGAGGCCTGGCTCAGTGACCTCCTTCGGCACGCCCGTCCGCGTCGTCGCCGCGACGACGACTGAGCTGCCGGTGATGACGTCGCGGACGGCCGATGACGATCAGCTCGGCGCGAATCGCCACCCGAGGACGGCCCCCGACCGGTGCCCGAACACGGCACCCTCGGGCACGTCGCCGTTGACGACGGTTCCCGGCGTCACTACTGCAGATGTTCCGATGCGACTTCCTCCGAGTACGATGCATTGCGCAGTGACCCATGCGCCGTCCGAAATCAAAACGGGGCGGGTCAGGAGGGCCATGTCTCTGCGGACGGCGTGGGAGCCTGTAGTGATGAAGGTTCCCTGACTGATCACGGCGTCCGACCCGATGGCCAGTTCGTCCTGGTTGTGCAACCAGACGTCCTCGCCGATCCAGCTTCGGTCGCCGATGGAGAGTTTCCAAGGGAAGCGCACTCGCAAGCGAGGGCGGAGCCGCACGCCTCGACCGATGCGGGCCCCGAACGCAACGAGGACGGCACGACGCAGACGCGAACTGATCTGCAGGGGATTGGTCACGAAGAGAACCTCAGCCAGACCCCATGCGTAGACCTTCCATGCTGGTGCCCCCCAACTCTCGCGCTCGCCGGGGGCTCGCGAGAGATCGATAACCGGCGTCCTCCCAGCTCGTTCCGTCATCGGCCGGCTCCATTCTCACGGTCATTCGCAATGGGTGGCCCGTCGGGCCAGTGCGCCAATCGCCCACAGTTGTTTTCGATCGTTCCAGATCCCCGCTGCGCTCACCGAGCAGCTGGGTTGCGAGGGACCTCGCCGAGATCGCGGTCGGTCCCCTGATCCGAGGAAGCCAAACCCACATGCGCATACTCCACGTGGTGGCCCTGAACGATGCTCGAGGGTCCTACGGGGGACCGCTTTCCGTCGCAACGGACCAGGTCAGACAGTTGAAGGCCGCCGGTCATCACGTGGCGTTGGTGTGCGGCTCCGACGGCAGCGCCCCCCTGCCCGCGGACCTCGAGGGGAAGCAGTTCCGCGCGTGGCACCATCGTGACAGGTTCGTGACTCTGTTCGCGCCTGGCGCCCTGCGGTTCGCTTGGAGTCACGTGCGACGGTTCGACGTGGTTCACGTCCACCTCGCGCGCGACCTCACGACGCTGCCCTTCGCGCTCGTGGCTCTCATGCGTCGCGTGCCCGTTGTCGTGCAGACGCATGGCATGGTCAGCCCCGACCGTCGAGTGGTGGCCCGAGTGCTCGACGTGCTCACGACGCGCCTTGTTCTTCGCGAGGCGGCAATGGCGCTCGCACTGACGAGTGGAGAAGCGCGAGACCTCCACGCCCTTGGTGCAGCGCCATTCCGTATCGAGATGATGGGGAACGGGGTTCCGCTGACGAGTCGAGTGGCTGCTTTTCGGCAGGCTGGTCCCCTGATTCTCTACAGCTCTCGGCTGGCAGCGCGAAAGCGGCCTCAAGAATTCGTCCGTGCGGCCGCCCTCATCCGGGCCGAACGACCAGACGCGCGATTTCGGCTTCAAGGGCCGGACGAAGGTGAGTTGAACGCGGTCCTCGAACTCATAGACGAACTTGGACTCGGGGACTGCTGCGAGTACGTCGGCGCCCGTACCTCCTCGCAAGTGCGGCGTGACCTGTCAGAGGTGCAGGCGTTCGTTCTGCCCAGCAAGCAGGAGCCTTACCCGGTCGCGGTTCTCGAAGCGTTGGCTGCCGGCGTTCCTTCCGTCATCACGCGCGACACGGGGTTGTCGAAGTCCTTGGCTGAGAGGCGAGCCGCGCGCGTGAACGACGGTTCCGCAAAAGCCATTGCGCGTGACGTCCTGGATTTGATCGGCTGCCAGCAGACATGGATGGCAGCGGCGTCGGCCGGTCGTCGATTCGCCGCGCAAGAGGCGAGCATCGAAGCGATCGGGAACCAGCTCACGGCCACCTACACGCGCCTGCTCAGCTCCGCGCGCTGATCGGCGGAGCCCTTGATCTTTCGTCAGAAGCATTCCCCGAGGTAGGCGAGGCCCTCGGTTGCCACGGCACTGGGCAGCGGCAGACAAGCGCCAGGCCGTGTCAGCACCGGCTCAGGAGCTTCTCGGCGAAAGCCTGCGGGGTGCCTTGAACCACCCGCTTCACAGACGTCGTGCTCCGCCGCAATCGAGTGATCGCGGCGGTCACGGACGCGACGTCGTGGTGCGCCGTGACGCCACAGTGGAGAGTTGTCACAATGGTACGTAGCCACGGGGACTCGCCCGCGATCACCGGGACTCCGAGACCGAGGGCGTTGGCCATAATGCCGCTGGGGCCGTCGAGATCATGAAGCAGAGCAACGGCGTCGCATGCGCGTACAGCGGCGGCCAAATCGTCGTCTGACAAGGTCCCATTTCGCACGGTGACTCGATTCTGCAGTGACTCTGGCAGGGCGGCGATATGCGCGAGGATTGTGGCGTGCACTCGTCCACACAGGAGCACCCGGACGTCCGGCGGCAGGCCCCTGAGTGCCTCGAGCAGGATCTCGGGGTGCTTCCGCGAGTCCACCCCTCCAAGTAGACCGATCACGAAGTCCGTCACGGGTAAGCCCAACGTCGCTCGGGCCCGATCGCGCTCGATTCCCGTCGTCAGCGCCTGAGGGTCGGGAAGGGGCTCTAGGGAACGGAGAAAAGGACGCCGGTTGATGACTCCGGTTGAGTCCGTGAGGAAGTATCCGTGCGAATCCGGCCACCGGTGCGCGATGGTGTGCGCGAGCAGGGCTTTGGTCATCAGTCGAGCAGCATGAAGAGCGCGTCTTTGCGGACCGAAGGGCGTGCGCATGACGAGGAAGGTGCAGGCCAAGCCCCGGCGAATTCCGGCGGGGGCCGTGGCGAGAGCTGCCAGCCAGAGGTCGCCGTCTGGGAACACGAGGCGGTGACAGCCAGCTTCGCGGGCGATGGTCGCGGCTCTTGCCAGGAGCGACGCCCTACTCCCGTCCGAGGGCAATATCGCCACCTCTACGCCGGCCGCATCGATGACCTCCGCCAGGTGTACGCGGTACTCGTCACTCGCCAGCCCCTGAGAATCGATGAGGAGGACCACGGACGGGTCGCGCTCTATCAGGAAACGCACGTAGGCATAGCGGTGGCCCCCGTGGCCGACCTGCACTACGGCCGACCTACGCATGTCTGCCGCCCCTCTGGCGCGGATGCGGACGAGTGGATGCATCCGCTCGCCTGGGATCCATTCCTAGGAGACCAGTGCGATACAACCCATGACAGAAGTTGTCGACCATCGCCTCGAGCGAGTACTTGGCCGCTCCCTCACGGCAACCTACGACCAGACGCTGTCGAAACCCCACATCGTCCATCATTTTCTGAACCGCGTCTGCGAGCGCCTCCACGGAGTCGTCCACGATGACTGCGTTGCGCCGGTCCTCCAAGTAGTCGAACTCAGGGGCGTGGCGATGCCACGTCGGCGCTACGAGCGGAAGGCCCAGGCCGAAGCTCTCCACCACGACGAGCCCCACCCGGCCGGCAATGAGCATGCCGACGCACTCGTCCGCCAGTGCTGCCTTCTGGGGGCCGTCAACACGTCCGACGACTCGCACGTAGGGGCGCATGGCGGCTTGCGTCGCGATCCAGGACCGCTGCTCCCCGTCTCCGGCTATCACGAGCTCGAAGTCGTCACGCCGAGCAGCAACACGATCAGCTACGTCGAGGAGGACGTCTAGTCGCTTGGACTCGTCCAGCGCTCCGAGGTAGAGGAACGACTGACGAGCCGGCGCCCGCTCCGTGACGATCCTTCGACTTCCGCGGTCTACTCGGAGGGAGTTGTTGAGGACCGTGAACTTGCCATGATCGATCCCGAGGTCCGCGCCGAAAGTGGCTCCCGACTGCGTATAGGCAAACAGCGCGGCCACACGACGCCCCAGAAATCGCTTCGCCGCTCTTGCGATCGGCAGGTCCTGCGTCACATAGGCCTTCACGTGCCCCCAGAGGACCAGCTTGCGTGCCCTACGGGGGTCGAGAGCCAACCGCCAGGTGTCCAGGCTGCCGATCGAGAACTCGGCCACGAGAACGTCCGCTCGCCGCATCAGGTCACGAGGTAGTCGGCGAATCGTCAGCGAACGCTTACCGAGCGGGAGGAGCCATGAGGGGACATTCCGCTGCCACGGGTGAGCTGAAGCGGCATCGCGACGCTCCGCCTGCGCGCCCCGCGGGGCTCCCGTGACAACCAGGAGCTCCACGCCGTTCTCGTTGAGACGCTGGTTCAGACCTTCGAACAAGTCCACCCGATAGGAGGGAACGTACGGCTGGAGGATGACGACTGTGCGCTGGCGACTGCCGTCGGGCGCCGTGGGTGTCATGGGGGACATTGACCGACCGTTTTCCTCTGTTCTCATCGGACGGCCGAAGGCCGCGACTCCGCGTGACGCGCGTGCACCGCGTCCTCCGGTGCCTTGCACAGCATGAAGCCGGCCAGGATGAACGCCTGCCAGCCGATGTGCGCCAGTCCGATCCCGGTCAGACCGTAGAGGTGCCCGGCTGAGTAGATTCCCGCCAACCCCAGTGGGGCGCACAGGGCGAGGACGAGACCCGCCTTTCCTGCACCTCCAGCGGCGAAAAGATAGGCCTGCCGCACCTGGGCGAGAGAGCTGATGGCGGCGCCGATCACGAGCGACGTGTAGACGGGCCAGCCTGGCTGATATGCGTCCCCGAGAAGCGCTACCAATCCACTGGCCGCCACAGGGCTCAGGACAACGAGGACGGCGGCGTACACGCCGACAGGCGGAAGTAGTCGGCGAACGGCGGCGCGCCGTTCCGCTGCAGCAAGAGAGGCCAACGTGGGGACGACGAGGGAGAGGAGGGAGTTCGTGACGATGTTCAACGGTCCGCCGATGCGGCTGCCGGCGCCGAAGATTCCAGCGCCACGAAGCCCGACGGCGCTGCTCACGAGAAGCGAGTCGAGTTGAGAGGCATTCGTCGCCAGGCTCGCGATCCAATACCCGCGGGCACCGTGGAGAACCGAACGCAATGGCGTTCCATGTCCTCGCGTCCAGACAAGCGGAACCGCGAAGGCGAGGCCGGCCGTCGCGCCGACGGCGACACCAAGAAACGCGTCCCCGGCGAGCATGCCGATCACCATGCCGAGGAGTGGCAGTCCTCGTTGGACGATGATGGCCACCGAGGCCGCTCCCTGCGCTCCGCGACCAGCTAGGAGCGACACCGCGAGGTCCATGATGGTGTCCAAGGCGCCGACGACAACGGCTCCCAGGACCTGCCACGTATGGGACGAAGACTGCCAGCACAGCATGATGCCGCCGACGAATGCAGAGCCGAGGATGGCGGTCGCGAGTCGGCAGCGTCCCATCGTTGCGGCGAGTTCGCTGGCGCGCGGCTCCGCAGCCAGTCGCAAGGCCCAGCCACTGAGACCCATCCCGAGTAATCCGTGAACGACGTACCCCAGAGTCAGGGTTAGCACAAAGGCCCCGAACGGAGCAGGTCCGCCTTCCGTCGCGAGTGCGATCAGCATGCACGCCTGCCCCAGGCTGGCGAGACCTCGGGCGCCGATCCTGTGACTCAGGCGAAACAGTGTCCTACCCCGTGTATTGGCGCTGTTGCCGGGACTCGGCTCAACCATCACCGGCGCTCGATGCGTGTACGCCCCGAACGGTGACACCGGAAGGAACGTCGGCGAGGACGAGCGCGTGAGCCCCAACCGTCACGTCGTCACCGAGATGGAGGTCACCCAAGATGGAGCTCTTCGCTCCGAGTGTCACTCGGTCTCCAATCGTCGGATACACCCCCCCGCCGGCGCTCGCGAGGTAGCGCTCGCCGACCGTCACCTGGTGGAGCAAGGTGCAGTCCCGACCGATCACGGCGCCCTTGCCGATGACGATGCCGTTGGGATGCTTCACCACAAGCCCGCCACCAATCTGACAGCCGAGGACGAACTCAGCCCCTGTCAACAACTGGTTCAGATTGACCATCAATTGGGCGAGGGGACGTAGCCCCCGATCCGCGAACCACGCCTGCAACCGGTAGAGGATGACGACGCGAACCTCGGGGCGGTAGGACGCCGCGGCGACTGCGCGTGGCAGCGACGGGTATCCCGATCTCGCTAGGTCCTGCCGAAGTTCGCTCACGAGTTCCTCGTCTCATCGATGGCTGCCGGTGCCGAGATGGCTGGACGGCCCGAGGGGTCGCCTGTAGCGGGTGTACCTCTGGCCGACTGACCTGCGCTGTGACCCTTCCTCGACTCCGAGAGCGCCGTCCGTGGAGCCTGGAGGGTTGGCCAGCTGACGACGACGCGCTGCTGGCGGGGCCCTCCTCTGCGAGGCGTTCGCGGAGCGCAGCCCCGACGAGCAGCAACAGCAGCGGGAGCGACAGCGCGAATCCCTTGTCCTCGGTCGGCGGAAGTATGGCCAGGACCCCCAGCATGATTGCTGAGAAGCCTCGCAGGACAGCCTGCTCAGGGAGTCGTCCGCCAATGAGCCGTTTGGCTGTCCACATGGGGGACAGGACCAAGACGAGTCCTCCCAGGAGGAGCCCGCTTCCCAGCAGTCCGAACTTGGCGAGCAACAGGATCGGCGTGTCCAATTGAAATGAGCCGGGCAACATCAGGTCGTTGGGATTCGGGTACACGTGCCCGAAGCCCCGACCGAGGAGGGGGAATGCGTTCCACTCGTCCGTGGCGATCCGGAATGCAAGCAGACGGATTCTCCCCGACTGATCGGCGCTGAGTCCCCCGGAGAACACTGCCTGCAGTGTCACGAGTCGTTGCTCGATGAAATTCCCGGTCGTCAGACGAGGGCCTAGAAACTGCAAGAGGGCGAGCAGTGCGCCGGCCGCCGCCGCTATGCCAACCATGAGGCGAAACGACGAGAGCTTCCTTCGGTCTCCCAGTCGGACGACGCTGAAGACCCCGAGGAGGAGAAGTAGACCCGAGCGTGTGCCGGTGATCAGCGGCGCGCTCACGATCACGGGGAGCGGCACCAGCCAGGCCCATCTGATCCGTGACCCCGAGAGCGCCTTAGTTATTGCGAGTGCGACCCCAACCGCCATCAGAGCCGTGGAGGCGAGAAGGAACTGGTCTACGCCAACTTCGCTCACCCCTCGACGTGCCGTCCATGCGGTGGCGAAGCCGACGGCCGCGAGGAGCGCGACGGCAATCGCGAGCCGCTCGGCGGTCCTGCGTCGGAGAGCAGCGGCGGCGTCGAGCGAGATGGGTAGGCCGACGACGATGAGCGAGTAGGTCAGCGCATCACGGGCCACGTTTGTCAGGGACTCGCCGCGGACCAGGCCGACCGAAGCCGAGATGAGGACCACCCCGGCCAGCAAGCAGCAGCCGTAGCCCACGAGGCGAAACGGGCGCGCCCAAGGTTGTCTGATGTGGGTTGGCCAACGGACGACCGAGACAGCGCCGGCAACAGCTACACCCGCCAGATATGCCAGCTTCTCTGGGGCCAGCCCCTCGCTGGATTGGAGCACCAGCATGCCGCCGAGGACGAGCCACATCAGCCGTCCTGCGGGCCACGCAAGAGCCAGGAGGGCCACCGGCGCTGCGAGGAGGACAGCGGCGCCGGGGCGATGTAGGAGCAGAGCCACCACGAGGCTGACGCTCGCCGACAGCCCGAGTGCCCAGGAGATCGGGCGACTCATCTGATGTGGCACCGAGCCAGTGTCGCGCGGACGCCCCGCTAGGCGCCTTAAGAGGGGTCTCGCGGCGTCCGCTCAGCCTCGTGAGCTCCACTGGCCACACAGCTTTGCTCGTGTGTCACCGGAGCTGTCCTCAGCGCCTGTCCCCGGACGCTCGAACGAAGGTGTAGTTCCAGCCGTCGATGTGCAGGAGGGAGTAGTCCTTCCGCGTGAGTCGGCGCACGGTCCGTAGGAGGCCGCGCAGCGGCTGAGGCTGATCGAACTCGATGCACAAAACCTCGGGGAGTGGTCCCCGCGTCAGTAGCGAGTCAATGACGCGGTATTCGGCTCCTTCGATGTCCATCTTGAGGATGTCGATGTTTGCGTCGCCCAGGTCGGCGGCCAATTTCCAGATCGGTGAGACCTTAGCCTCGAAAAAGTCCTTGGTCTTCTGGAGGTTGACCGCCGAATGTGAGACATGTGACGGGTCGGCGGGTGAGTAGAAGCGAATGGTCTCCACTTCGTCCCACCAGCCGACCGGAAAGAACTGAAACCTAGGTGATGCCGGCCCATGTGTGCGAACGTGCTCGACGGCGCGAGGAGTTGGATCGAAGGTGCGGACCGTTAGACCCATGTCGATCAACGCGGCATCAAAGGTGATGTCCTCACCCGCACCGCCGCAGTACGCCACCGCGCCCGGGCGCAGTGCCGTCTGAGGGACCCACCAGCCCCCGTAGGCGCTGCCCAAGCGCACCAAACCCACGGGGCCCTGAGGTCGGAGGATGATCCGCAGCGCTTTCCGGGCCAGGCGGTCACGGATTCCGCGGAGTATCCGGTGCATTCGCGAACCATAACGAGCCGTCATCTACTTCTCCGCCACGACCGCCGGGCGTGTTGTGGGTGTTCGCGGCGCCCGGACCGCGAGGTCAGCGGGGCACGTCTGGCAGTGCCTGAGTGTCGAACTCGGCGGAATTGGCGGCCAACGAGTCGTTGCGCAGGTAGGTCCACATGCGCTCGCACGTCACGGCGTCGAGGTAGACGACGCTGGCTGCGCCCTCACGACCCGTTCCGAGCACCGGCGCCGTGAAGGCTTCGACGTTGTCCGGCGTGAGGTTGCGCAGCGAGTACGCGAGCGACAGGAGGTCGGTGTTGCTCAACGTGTCGTCGACCGCAACGGCGCCGGTGACGGCCCGCAGTGCGGAGTCCAACCGCCCGGGATCGGTGAACGTGTCACTGCTGAAGAGCTGGGTGAACATCGCCCGCAAGAACTGCTGCTGCCGCCGCACCCGGTCGAAGTCACCGCCCGTGAGGCCGTACCGCTGGCCGAGGTACCACCGCGCTTGGTCGCCGTCGAGGTGGTTGACGCCCGCGGGGAACGTGTAGGGCCCGTTGCTGGTCGTCTCCGCGACGACCACGTCTACTCCGCCGAGGTCGTCGGTGACCTGGATGATGCCCTCGAAGTCGATGGTGACGTAGTGGTCGATCCGGACGCCGGTCAGCTGCTCGACCGTCTGGATGAGGAGGGTCGGCCCGCCGAACGCGTACGCGGCGTTGATCTTGTTCCTGCCGTGGCCGGGTATGTCGACCCAGGAGTCCCGGGGGATGGAGACGAGCTGGGCGTGCCGACGGTCGCCGGCGAAGCGGGCGATCATGATGGCGTCCGAGCGACCACCCTCGGCGACGCCTTCATCCGCCGTCGCCCGGGTGTCAGAACCGACCAGCAAGAAGGTGACCGGGTCCTCCGCGGTCGGCTGCTCTGGCGTCGGCGCCTGGGGACGGGAGTCCTCGTCGAGGCCGTCGAACACGTCCGCGACCCGGTCGATGTTGCCCGCGTACCGCTCCATCAGGAACCAGACGCCGCCGCCCAGCAGCAGAGCCAGCACGACCGTCAGGATCCCCGTGGCGAGCAGCACTCGCCGCAGCACACGCCTGCCGCGGGGCCTCGGTTCCTCGTCTGGCCGATCGTCGTCCTCGGGACCGTGCTCGACGCCCTCGTGCGCGCGGAGATCCAGGCGCCGGGTAGGCCAATCGTCGTCAGTCATGTGTCCCCCGTCCAGCAGGCATCGCTGCTCGAGGGTACGGGCGGGGGGCTCCAGGGCCAGGTCTCCCGAGGAGCAGGCGGGAGGCGTGGGGCGTCAGTGTCTCGGGTGGGTTGCGAGGCGCGTTGGTCGGATGGACCGAGCCCTGGGCGGCGTGAGGAGTCGGACCGGTCAGCCGGCGCGGCGGCTGCCGGACTGCACTGCCAGCCTCGCGACCCGCGGGATGCGGACGTACGGGAGAGCCTCGCGCCCGACGCCTCGACGGCGGTCGGCGAGGCGGACGCCCCGACCAATCAGGATGGCCGCCGGTGCCGAGACCAGCGGCCAGCCGGCGAGAACGATCCACCACCAGGTCATTGCGCTCCTCGGTGAGCGGTCGGCCGGTGCCTGCTGGCCCGTCGTCAGATCCCCCCGGGCTCGTGTGCCGTTCCCCATGGCTCCGCGGGATCAAACACCAGGTAGAGGCCGTGTTCGTTCCTGATCCCGGCTGATCTGTCGAGTGCACGGTCCGTGACTGTCGCGGCAGGACGTGCCCCGCCCTTCCCCTGAGCGAGCGTCGTTGCCACAGTCTCGCGCGTGAAGCCGGAGTCACCGTCGGTACGGCCTCGATCGAGCGCCGTGCTGCTGGCGTTCCCGGTCGAGCGCGTGACCGCGCGGGAGTGCCGGCACCGCTTCCGCTGGTCCGGCGAGGACGCCTTCAGCGGCTCGAGTCTGTACGCGTGCCGTTGCGGCGTCGTCCGTCCCGGGATCTGAAGTCCTCACGAGCTGGCTGGGGATGACCCGCGGACACGGCTGGATCGGTTCCTGATCGCACCCGTACGGTTTGCCTCGTCGACCTCGTTCACGGGTGGGGAACTCATGCGGATCTCGGTCATCGGTTGCGGTTACTTGGGCGCGGTGCACGCAGCGTCGATGGCGGATCTCGGCCACGACGTGGTCGGCATCGACGTCGACGAGCCGAAGATCGCCGCACTCCGTGAGGCGCGGGCGCCCTTCTACGAGCCCGGCTTCGAGGAGCTGCTGCAGAAGACCCTCGCCACCGGCCGGCTGCAGTTCAGCACCGACATGGCCGACGCGGCCGGCGCGCAGGTGCACTTCGTCTGTGTCGGGACGCCCCAAAAGCGCGGCGAGTACGCCGCCGACCTCCGCTACGTCGAGGCCGCCACCGAGTCGCTGCTCGAGGTGCTGCAGCCCGGTGAGCTGGTGGCCGGCAAGTCGACGGTCCCGGTCGGGACGGCGGCGCGCCTCGCCGAGATGGTGGGGGAGAAGGTGCCCGGCGCGCTGCTCGCGTGGAACCCGGAGTTCCTCCGCGAGGGCTTCGCCGTGCAGGACACCCTGCACCCCGACCGTCTCGTCTACGGCCTGCCCACCGACGGCTCCGGCGAGACGGCCGAGCGGATGCTCGACGAGGTGTACGCGCCGATCGTCGAGCGTGGGACGCCGAAGGTGGTGACCGACTACGCCACCGCGGAGATGGTCAAGACCGCGGCCAACAGCTTCCTCGCTACGAAGATCAGCTTCATCAACGCGATGGCCGAGCTGTGCGAGGCCACCGGCGCGGACGTGAAGCAGCTCGCCGACGCCATCGGCTACGACGACCGGATCGGCCGCAAGTTCCTCAACGCCGGCCTCGGGTTCGGCGGGGGCTGCCTGCCCAAGGACATCCGGGCGTTCATGGCCCGCGCCGGCGAGCTCGGCGCGGACCAGGCGCTGACGTTCCTGCGCGAGGTCGACAACATCAACATGCGCCGGCGGATCCGGATGGTGGAGCTGGCCCGCGAGGTCTGCGACGGATCGCTGCTCGGCAAGCGGGTGGCCATCCTCGGCGCGGCGTTCAAGCCCGACTCAGACGACATTCGCGACTCCCCGGCCCTCAACGTCGCCGCGCAGCTCCAACTGCAGGGCGCGGTCGTGCGCGTCACCGACCCGGCCGCGGTGGAGAACGCCCGCCGGCAGTGGCCGCAGCTCGACTACGCCGACACCGCGGAGGAGGCCGCCGACCGCGCCGACGCCGTCCTGGTGCTCACCGAGTGGAAGGAGTACCTCGACCTCGACCCGGTCGCCTTCGGTGGGGTCGTGGCGCAGAAGCGGGTGCTCGACGGGCGCAACGCGCTCTCCCGCACGGCCTGGACGGAGGCTGGCTGGTCCTACCGGGCGCTGGGACGCCGAGCGGGGTGACGTAGCGAGTCCGTCGTTGGAGTGACGGCTGTAACTCGACCGACTCCAGCCTCCCCCTTGCGAAAACGTGGCAGGTCCGTAACCTCAGTGCCGCCGGTTGGACGCTGAAGTTCGCCGAGTTCACTCGCAGGATCAGCCCAACCCCTGTGTAGGGGCATCGTGGGTTGCCATTCGCACGGGGGTGCGTTTCTTCTCATGGCTGTCGCGCGTGACGAAGCGGTCCGTCAACCCGACATCGTCCGCAGCCGCGGGTGGGGGTTCCTCGCTCCACGTCTCCGCGGCGAGGGGACGACCGCCCGACGCGCCTGGCGCGGCTCCTACGTCCGCCGGCTGATGGCCGTCGATGCGGTCATCGCCGGGCTCGCGGCCTGCGTCGGCTACTTGGTCCGCTTCGGCCCGGCCGGCACGGAGACCGCGAGTGTCCCGCTCGCGCTCGCCGTTCTGCTCCCCGCGGTCTGGGTGCTGGCGATGCTGGTCGGCCGCGCGTACGAGCAGCGCTTCCTGTGGGTGGGCCCGGAGGAGTTCCGCCGGGTGTTCGTCGCGGCGATGATGCTGCTCGCCGCGGTCGGCACCGTCTCCTGGGCGTTCAAGCTCGACGTCGCCCGCGGCTTCGTCGTGATCGCGCTGCCGCTGGCCATGGTGCTCACCCTCGCCGCCCGGTACGCGCAGCGGCAGGGCCTGCACCGGGCGCGGCGGCACGGGCAGCGGATGCAGACGACCATCCTCGTCGGCCACCGCGGCGGGGTCGGCGCCCTCGATGAGCAGCTCGACCGGGAGGCCTTCCACGGCTAT
Organism: Blastococcus sp. SYSU D00868; assembly: GCF_054050575.1. Taxonomy (NCBI): domain Bacteria; kingdom Bacillati; phylum Actinomycetota; class Actinomycetes; order Geodermatophilales; family Geodermatophilaceae; genus Blastococcus; species Blastococcus sp. SYSU D00868. Next base: position 221,476 of record NZ_JBJGZO010000003.1, on the reverse strand, counting down.
CGCGTGATCGGCTGCTGCCTGCCGGCCGGCCAGCAGGTCGCGGGCAAAGACGCCTTCCACGGCCTGCCGGTGCTCGGCGACCTCACCCAGGTGGCCGAGGTCGTCAAGGCCTATGAGGTCGACACCGTCGCCGTCCTCCCGTGCCCGGAGCTCGACGGCTCCGCGCTGCGCCGCCTCGGCTGGGAGCTCGAGGCGACCGACGCCGAGCTGTTGCTCGCCCCGGCGGTCACCGAGATCGTCGGCCCGCGGGTGCGGATCCGCCCCGTCTCCGGCCTGCCGCTCCTGCACATGGAGCGCCCGGAGCTGACCGGCGTCCGCCGCCTCACCAAGGAGGCCTTCGACCGCACCAGCGCCGCGATCGGCCTGCTGTTCCTCGCCCCGCTGCTCATCGGCGTCGCGCTCGCCATCAAGGTGACCAGCCGGGGGCCGGTGTTCTTTCGCCAGGAGCGGGTGGGCCGCGACGGCCGCACCTTCTCGATGCTGAAGTTCCGCAGCATGGTCGTGGACGCCGACCGGATGGTCGACCGGCTGGCCACCGAAGCCGGCAGCGACGGCAACGGCGTGCTGTTCAAGAAGAAGGTCGACCCGCGCGTCACCCGCGTCGGCCGCGTACTGCGCCGCTACTCCATCGACGAGCTGCCGCAGCTCATCAACGTGGTCACGGGCGACATGAGCCTGGTCGGCCCGCGCCCGCCGTTGCTGCGCGAGGTCGAGAAGTACGGCTTCGACATGCACCGCCGCTTCCTCGTCAAGCCCGGTCTGACGGGTCTGTGGCAGGTCAGCGGCCGCTCCGACCTCTCCTGGGATGACTCGGTGCGCATCGACGTCCGCTACGTCGAGAACTGGTCGCTGGCCTTCGACTTCATGATCCTGTGGAAGACAGTCGGCGCCGTCGTCCGCGGCAGCGGGGCCTACTGACCCATCGCACAATGTCCCGGTGCCCCGCCACTGGTCGCCCGAGCCGGTCTTCACCGTGCTCCTGGTGTGCACGGGCAACATCTGCCGCTCCGCGCTCGCCGAGCGGCTCGGTCGCGCCTACCTCGACGACCGGCTCGGTGAGGACGCGGCGCTGGTCCGGCTGACCAGCGCCGGCGTCGGGGCGGTCGTGGGCTCGGCCATTCACCCGAACAGCGCGCTGGTCCTCCAGGGCTACGGCGGTGAGCCGGCCGGATTCGTGGCTCGCCAGCTCGTCGAGGACATGGCGATCGACGCCGACCTCACGCTCACCATGACCCGCGCCCACCGGCGCCGCGTGCTCGAGCTGGCCCCCCGCGCGCTCGCCCGCACCTTCACGCTGCGGGAGGCGGCCGACCTCGTGCGGCTGCTCGGCGACGTGGACCTGTCGGGGGAGGGGCTCGCCGACCGGGCCCGTGCGCTCGTCCGCGAGATGAACGGCGCGCGGTCGCGCCGGCAGGCCGGCCCCGGCGACGACGTCCGCGACCCCATCGGCCTGCCGGTGGAGGTGCACGAAGAGGTGGGGGCAGCCATAGCCGAGGCGTTCATCCCGCTGCTGGCGCGCATCGCCACGCTGCAGGGCGCGGCCGCCACGGGCGACCCCGACGCTGCCTAAGCGGAGATCGGCGCGGCGAGCTGCCGGCGCACGCTGGTGAAGAGCACGTCCGCGATCGGCGCGAGAGCGCGGTCGATGCGGCCGGCGACGTCTGCGTGCGCGGCGGCGCGCTGGCCCACCGGGTCGGCGATGTCGTCGGACAGGTCGCTCTGCCGGCGCGACCGCGCGGCGTCCAGCCGGAGGCCCAGCTCGGGCGTCCGGGCGTCGACCGGCATGAGGCCCAGCCCGGAGAGGTCCGCGAGCTGCACCAGGTCGGCGGCCTCGGCGAGGGTGAACGTCTTCCGCAGGCCCCGCGGGTCGAGACCGAGGACGGCCGAACGGTGCTCCCGGGTCATGGTCAGCACCAGGTCGGCCGAGCGGGCCAGCTCAGGGGAGAGGCGCCGCGAGGCGAAGCCGGCGGGGTCGCCGCCCAGCGCCTGCAGGGCCCGGGCGCTGTGCGGGTCCATCCGGCTGTCGGCGTCGGCGTGCACGCCGGCGCTGAGCACCTCGACGCGTGTGAGCTCGGGGCTCTCCGCGAGCGAGCGGGCCGCCCGGGCGAGCATGAGTCGTTCGGCCACGGGGGAGCGGCACAGGTTGCCCGTGCAGACGAAGAGGAGGCGCACGCCCGAACCGTAGGCGTCCCCGAGGTCGCCGCCCCCGGATCGGGCCGGCGTCATCACCCACACGGGGGAGATCGTCCGGGCCTGCTCAGGCAGCCGGGCGTCGGGAGCCACGGCGCAGGTCCGCCTCGAGAAAGGTGAACAGCGAGTCCTCCTCCGTGCGCCGCGCGCCGGCCCTGATGATCTTGCCGGTCAGCACGGCCATCGCGGGGGCGGTCAGCAGCCAGGCGATGCCGACGAAGGCGAAGAGGTACACGCCTCCTTCCTAGGCGTCGCATGTTGGCGCCTTCAGTCGAAACACCGGGCAGTTCCTGCCGAACGGGTTGTCGACATCCGGGGATCGGACCTCTTCGCACCCCCCTTGTCACAGCCACCCCACGGGCCCCGTGGTGTCACCGGTCCGGGCAGGCACGGAGCCCGAGCCTGCCCGGACCGGAGTGGCGCGCGAGGGAGGGCGTCTGCGTCGCGGAGCCGGATCCGGTCGCGGTCGCCGGTCGGGCTGCCGAGGGAGGAGCGGGGCACGGTGCTCTGTCCGGCGTTCCGGCCGCACCCCGGCGGCCCCGTCGGCCACTCGCGGCACCCATGCCCCGGACACCCCTTTGGTGTGACCACCCCGTCAGGTGCGGCGGAGAGGCTGCCGATGTGGCCGACGTGTGGTTCTGGATCGCCGTCGGACTGGTCGTGTGGGCGCTGCTGGCCGCGCTCGTCGCCGTCGTGCTCGGGCGCGGCATCCGCCTGGCCGATCAGCGAGCCGCGGACACCGGCGCCGAACTCGCGCCGGTCCCCGCGCTGCTTCCGGCCCGCCGGCACGTCCCGCTGCCGCCGGTCGGCGTGGCCCTCGCCGCCATCGCCGTCGGGCTGGAGGGGGTCGGCTACGTCCTGCGGCTGACCGGCGCCACCGGCCCCACGGCCCGGGCCCTGTCGATGGACGCGCCGTACTCGGCGCCGCGGCTGTTCGTCGCCGGCCTGTTCGCCGTCGCGGCGTTCGCCGGCTTCGCGGCTGCCGGTCGCATCCCCGGCCGCCGGACCTGGTGGGCGGCAGTCGGCCTCGTCGCCGCCGTGATCGCCGTGATCAAGACCGGCAGCACCGTGCACTCCGAGGGCATGGCCCGCCTGGCCGGCGCGCTCGGCGAAGCGCAGGCGGTCGCGCTGAGCATGGTCGCCGCCGGTGGGGTGGTGGCCGCCCTGGCCGTCATCTCGCGGGCCGAGCGCCGTGACCGGCGTCGGATCCTGCTGTGCCTGACCGGCTACGCCGTGGCGTCGGTCGGGCTGGCGGCCGCCTCCGACCTGGCCTCCGGGCGGTTGCACGCCGCCCTGACGTTCATCGAGGAGTCAGGGGAGGCGCTGGCCGGCGTCGCATTCCTGATCGCCGTCCTCGTGGGCGTCGCGCCGCGCCTGGTGCTGCCCGCATCCTGGCCGCTGCGCCGGGAGGCCGACGCGCACACCCTGGAGGTCGCCTCCGAGCCGGCGGGCGAGATCCGCCGTGGCCCCGCCCTTTAGAGGTGTGTCACTCGCAGGCGTTGCCGCAGGTCGCGCCCCTACATGACACCCTGAGACGTATGCGGCTGCTCGTGACCGGCGGCGCCGGGTTCATCGGCGCCAACTTCGTGCACCAGACGGTGCGGGAGCACCCGGAGCACGTCGTCACCGTGCTCGACGCGCTCACCTACGCCGGCAACGAGGCATCGCTGGCCGGCGTCCGCGACCGCATCCGGTTCGTGCACGGCTCGGTCAGCGACGCCGACCTGGTCGACGGCCTGGTCGCCGAGTCCGACGCCGTCGTCCACTTCGCCGCCGAGAGCCACAACGACAACTCGCTGGCCGACCCGCGGCCGTTCCTCGACACGAACATCATCGGCACGTACACGCTGCTCGAGGCCGTCCGCCGGCACGGGGTGCGGCTGCACCACATCTCCACCGATGAGGTCTACGGCGACCTCGAGCTCGACGACCCGCGCAAGTTCACGCCGGAGACGCCGTACAACCCGTCGAGCCCGTACTCCTCGACCAAGGCCTCCTCGGACCTGCTCGTCCGCGCCTGGGTGCGCTCGTTCGGCGTGCACGCGACCATCTCGAACTGCTCGAACAACTACGGTCCCTACCAGCACGTCGAGAAGTTCATCCCGCGGCAGATCACCAACGTGCTCACCGGCCGCCGTCCCAAGCTGTACGGCGCCGGCGAGAACGTCCGCGACTGGATCCACGTCGAGGACCACAACGCCGCCGTCCACCTCATCCTCGAGAAGGGCCGGGCGGGGGAGACCTACCTGATCGGCGCGGACGGCGAGGCGAGCAACCGCGAGGTCCTCGCCCTGGTCCTCGAGCTGCTCGGCCAGCCCGCCGACGCCTACGACCACGTGACCGACCGCGCCGGCCACGACCTGCGCTACGCGATCGACGCCAGCAAGCTGCGCGACGAGCTCGGCTGGACCCCGCGCTACACGAACTTCCGGGAGGGCCTGGTCGCCACCGTCGACTGGTACCGCGCCAACGAGGACTGGTGGCGTCCCCTCAAGGACCAGGTCGAGGCCGCCTACTCCGCACGCGGTCAGTGAGCGGCCCGCGGACGGTCGTCCTCGGTGCCGGCGGCCAGGTCGGCCGCGCCCTGGCCCGCCGCTTCCCGGACGCCGAGCTGCTCGACCGCGCGCGCCTGGATGTCGCCGACGCGACCGCGGTCGCCCGCCACGACTGGACCGGCGTCAGCCTGCTGCTCAACGCCGCCGCCTGGACCGCGGTCGACGCCGCGGAGGACCCGGCCAACCTCGCCGCCGTCCGCGCCGCCAACGTCGACGCCGTCGCGAACCTCGCCGGGGTCGCCCAGCAGACCGGCGCCACCCTGGTGCACTTCTCCTCCGAGTACGTCTTCGACGGCACCCACCCCGGCCCGATGCCCGAGGACCTGCCGATCGCGCCGCTGAGCGTCTACGGGCGGAGCAAGGCCGACGGCGACCGCGAGGCGGCCGCCGTGGACCGGCACTACGTGCTGCGCACCAGCTGGGTCGTCGGGGAGGGGCACAACTTCGTCCGCACGATGGCCTCGCTGGCCGACCGCGGCGTCGAGCCGGCCGTGGTCGCTGACCAGGTCGGGCGGCTGACCTTCGCCGACGACCTCGCCGCCGCCGTCGCCCACCTCGTCGGCGCCGGGGCGCCGTTCGGCACCTACAACGTCACCTCCGACGGCCCGCCGAGCACCTGGGCGGAGATCGCCGAGATCGTCTTCGAGGCCCGCGGCCGGCCCCGGTCGGCGGTCCGCCGCGTGAGCACCGCCGAGTACTTCGCCGGCAAGCCCGAGGCGGCGCCGCGGCCGCTCAACAGCCTCCTCGACCTGGCCAAGCTGACCGCCACCGGCTCCCGCCCGCGGGACTGGCGCGAGGCCCTGACCGAGTACCTCACGACGCTGCCGCCTGCCCTACGCTGAATCCGTTGCGGTGCCGCGCCGCTTCGGGGGGCCGGGACCGGACTGCGTACAGGGGTGGGCGACCATGCCGGGTCTGCTGGACTGGACGACGCGCGTGCTCGACGCCCGCCGTCGCTGCGAGTGGTGTGGCCGCGAGCTGCCCTCGCCGCGCTTCCGAGTCCGCGGCCGGCGTGCCTGCTCGGTGGACCACGCCCACGCCCTCGACGACTGGTGGTCCCTCGGCGGCTGATCCGCCGACCGTCGTCGCATTCGCGTGTCGGGTGACCGCGCTGCGCAGTCGCCGCTCGGCACGGAGCCGGACCGCTGTTGAGCGGCTGACACGCGGCGGGTGACCATCCGGGAGCCGCACCCCGGGTGTCGTGGGCAGCCCGCCCACCAGGAGCGGTGCGACCACGGGACGACCCATGACGTCTCTGCTGGTGCTGGGACTGGTGTGGTTGATCTCCGCTGCCCTCCTCGTGGTGGTCATGGGCCGGGCCATCCGCGGCGCCGAGGAGCAGGCGGCCGAGGCCGAGGACCCCGAGGGCACCCGGCGCCGGTTCCGCCGGTCGTCCGGCCGGACCCTGGCCATCCCCGACGCCGCCGAGTTCGCCGCCTGGTACGGCTGGCCGGACAGGGAGCTCCCGCCCGCCGGAGAACCCCCTGTCCCACCCGACGACCCCCGGCCGGGACCTCGCGGCTGACCGCGACGCCCCGGCCGGTCGGCCTCAGTGGCGGGGCCGGTGAAGCCCCCGCCGCAGCGCGCACCAGAGGATGGCCGCGTCCAGCCGGAGCGACCAGTCCCGCGCATAGCGCTCGACGCTGACCACACGCGAGTGCGGGAGGCGGAACCCGCCAGGCCCCGAGAGCCCGATGATGCCGGGCTTGAGGTCCCCGGGCGGACGCGGCTGCCCGCCCGTTGCGACGACGGGGCGGGGCCCGACGAAGGAGAGCTGGCCGCCCACCACGTTGAGCAGCTGCGGCAGCTCGTCGAGCTTGGCCCGACGCAACGACGTCCGGATGCCGGCCGCCGCGGTCGCCGGGAACCCGTCCACCGTCGTGCGGAAGCGGAGCAGCGCGAACTCCCGCCCGCCCCGCCCGATCCGGGGCTCCCGGTCGAGGACGCGGCCGTCACCGGTCAGCCACAGCGCGGCGGCGATGAGCACCAGGCACGGCGTTATCAGCGCCAGCAGGACGACGGCGCCCAGGCGGTCCACCAGCGACTTGAGGGGCGAGTCCGCGGCGGGCCGGGGCCGGTCGTGGGTGGTCAGGGACATGACCGCTCCCCGTCGGAACAGCGGGCGGGAGGAGGAGCCGCGACCCGAGGCCGTCGGCGGGGGAGGAGGAGAGAGGTGCGGACGTCGCCGCACACGGTCGACTGCATGGTTCACGTCCTGAGACCGAGACGAGAGACCGGCCGTGCTGGCCGGGGTGCTGGGGTCCGCGGCGAACGAGATCGCGCGGGAGGGGATCACGCCGGAGGAGCCGGCGGGGGCGCAGGCAGGAGGGTGCTGTTGGACCCGGGTCAACCGGGGCGGACCACCGGGTCGTCCGCCAGGCCGGTGACGGCGTCGAACACGCCCGCGCGGGAGGGAGCGACGCCGCTCCCGGGCTCGCTCGCACGGAGGGCGCCGGGGACGACGGCCCACAGGTCACCCTTCGAGCGCTCGGGCGAACCGGGGCCGCCCGGGCCGCAGCCGCCCGCCGCGCTCGAGGTGGGCGCCGGTGGGGCCGGCGCCGGGCCGGGGCTCGACGCCGGGGAGAGCGGAGTCGGGGCGAGCGGAGTCGGGTCGCGCGTCGGCGCCACGGCGTGCGCGGACGCGAGACCGGCGGGGGACGACGCGGCGGCGCCCGACGGCGAGCCGGCAGACCTCGACGCCGGACTCACCGCGCCGGCGTCGGCGCCGCGCGCGGGGACCACCGGCATGCAGGACGGCCCCGAGGCGTCGGCGGCCGACATCGCGGCGAGGACCACCGACGTGGCGGCGGCCTCGGGCAGCGGATCGGCCGCAGGGCACACCGGTCCGTCGGCCGGAACCGGAGCGCCGACCGTGGCCGGCGTGCCGACCGAGGGCGGCACGCCGGCCCCGCACGGAGGCGGGGGGACGTCGGCCGGGGTCGCGACCGCGACCGCCTCGAGGACGACGGGCTCCTCCGTCTCCGGCGCGAGGGCGACCTCGGCCGGCGCCGGCGAGACCGCGTCCACCGGCGCGGGCGCCTCCTCCGACGGCAGCGCCGTGGGCAGGCCGACCGGCTCCGCCGCCGGCGGCGGGAGCACACCGGTCGGCTCCGCCTCGGGCGTCGGCGGCACGTCCGGCGACGGGAGCGGCGAGGGCTGCCGCTCCGGCTCGGGCATGGGCTCCCGGTTTGGCCCGGGCTGGGGCTCCGGCTGCCACTCGGGCTCAGGCTCCGACTGCGGCTCGGGCGGAGGCTGCCACTCGGGCTCGGGCTCAGCCTCGGGTGCGGGGCGCCATCCCGGCTCCGGCTCGGGCTGCCACTCCGAGGAGGCGAGCTCGGGCGGCCGGCCCGCTTCCGGCGAGGTCGAGCCGTCGGCCCGCGCATGGCCGGCCAGAGCGGCCAGCAGCAGCCAGGCGCAGAACCCGAGGGCGGCGACGAGGACCCCGCGTACAAGCAGGCCTCTGCGTGCGAGCCGGCTGCCGTCCCAGGTGCGGGCAGCGGGTGTCGAGGAGTCGGAGTCCGACGCCACGACAGTCACTCGGCCGAGGCTCGGCGCCCCAGGGTCCATCGTCAACCGCTGACAGCGTTGCCCTCGCAGCGCACACTCGCCTCGGCACCGTGCGTGAGCGAGACGGGACCTGGACGCGTCTCAGAGCGGAACCGGCACCCCGTCACCCTCGGTCGCTCCGGGATGCGGGCGGTTTCCCTCGAGGTCCGATCCGTCCCCCCGGTCGGTCGCCACCCCCGCCCGCCGCAGGCCGGCGCCCAAGAGCAGGCCCAGGAGGAGGGCGGCGGTCGACCAGAGGGCCAGGACCAGGAGCATGGGGGAGTTGTACCCGGCGCGCCGGTACTCGGCGTCATGACACGACGACGCTGCGGGGTACCCGCTGCTCCCGGGGCCGGTGAGGCCACCGCGGCGTGCTAGACACTGCCGCCATGCTGCCGATCCTCGCCGGCCACCTCGACCGGGCGCGCAACCTGCTCGAGCCCGGCGTCTTCGACTACTACGAGGCGGGATCCGGTGAGGAGATCACCGCCGGAGAGGCGGTGCAGGCCTGGCGCGACCTCCGGCTGCGCCCGCGGGTGCTCAACGACGTCTCCTCGGTGGACCTCCGCACCTCGCTGCTCGGCGCCGACCTCGGCTCGCCGCTCCTGGTGGCGCCGATGGCCTTCCACGGCCTCGCCCACCCCGACGCCGAGTGCGCCACCGCCGAGGGGGCGGGGCGGGCCGGAGCGGGGCTGGTGCTCTCCACGCGTTCGTCGCGCACCGTCGAGGACGTCGCCGCCGCCACCACCGCCCCGTGGTGGTTCCAGGCCTACGTGATGCGCGACCGCGGGCTCACCGAGGCGCTGGTCCGCCGCGCCGCCGCCGCGGGCGCGGGGGCCGTGGTGCTCACGGTCGACACCCCGTACGTCGGCCGCAAGGGGCGGGTCTCCGGCGTCCGCATCGCCGTCCCGGACGACCACTTCCTCGTCAACCTGGCCCAGCACCTGCTGCCGGGGTCCATCGGCCGCGAGGCCGCGGAGCAGGACCCGTCGATGACCCCGGACGTGATCGCGCGGCTGGCGGAGGTGAGCGGGCTGCCCGTCGTCGTCAAGGGCGTCCTGCGCGGCGACGAGGCGCGGCGCTGCGTGGCCGCCGGCGCCGCGGGCGTCATCGTGTCCAACCACGGCGGCCGCCAGCTCGACCGGGCGGTCGCCGCGGCGCACGCGCTCCCCGAGGTGGTCGACGCCGTCGGCGGGACCGTGCCGGTGCTGGTCGACGGCGGCATCCGGACCGGCACCGACGCGCTCGTGGCGCTGGCGCTCGGCGCTGACGCGGTGCTCGTCGGCCGGCCGGTGCTGTGGGCGCTGGCCAGCGGCGGCGCCGCCGCGGTGGAGGAGGCGCTGCAGGCGCTGACCGACGACCTCCGGCACGTCATGTCCGTGGCCGGCGCCGCCCGCGTCGCCGACCTCGACCGGAGCATGATCGCCGATCGGTACGGCCGGCCGCTCTGACCCCCGCCGTCAGCCGCGGGTGGCGCGGTCCCGCGCCAGCTCCGCGACGCCCTCCCAGAACCCGATGCCCCACGCCACCTGCATCACGGCCAGAGCGGCCGGGATCGTGCGCCGGTCGGTGCCCGGCGGGCACGATCGCCCGACCAGCGCGCCGGCGGCGGCGATCGCCACCGCGTAGGGGGCGACCCCGGCCGCGGCCAGCACGGGCCGGCGCGCCGACAGCACCGCGCTGCCGGCCAGCCAGGCAACGAGCGCGGGCGGGGCGAGGTGGCGGATGCGCACGCTCCCGGGGTGCCGCAGCGCCACCCCGGGCTTGCCGCGGCCGTAGCGGCGGTACTGCCGGAACAGCGCGCCCACCGTCGGTCGTGCGTGCCAGGCGATCTCCAGCGCCGGGTCGAACAGCAGCTCGCCCCGGGTGCGCAGCCGCTGGTCGAACTCGAAGTCCTCGTTGTTCGCGACGTCCTCGTCCCAGCCGCCCAGCTCACGCGCCAGCGTGACCGGGTAGGCGCCGAAGGGGACGTGGTCGACGACCGTCTCCTCGGTGCCGTAGTGGTAGACCGAACCGCCGACGGCGAGCGGCGAGTTCAGCACCGCCGCGATCGCGCGGCCCGCCGGCGTGCTCCCGACGGCGGTCTTCCGGCCGCCCACCCCGACCCACCGCTCCTCGCGCAGCCGCGCCGCGGCGTGGGCGACGTAGCCCGGGGGGATGGTGGAGTGCGCGTCGACGCGGACCAGCCACCGGCCCCGGGCGGCGGCCAGGGCGGCGTTGAGACTGCCGGGGATGGACGGCTGGGGGCGCGTGAGCACGCGGACGCGCGGATCGGCCACGGCCCGCCGGCGCAGGATCTCGCCGGTCGTGTCGGTGGAGCCGTTGTCGACCACGATCACCTCCAGGTCGACCCCGGTCTGCTCGAGCACCGAGTCGAGGCAGGCCTCGATCGTGGCCTCCTCGTTGCGCGCCGGGACGACGACGGTGACCTCGGGGGCGCCGTCCGCGCCTCCCGCGGCCGACGCAGGAGAAGGGGCGGCGGAAGGGGAGACGCTCGCCGGGGAGCTCATCGTCAGCAGGGTCCTCTCGGTCCGTGCGGGGCGGTGCGTTCCACATGTCCGTCGGGTGGCGGCGCCCCGGTGGGCGCACGGAACGGTAGCCGCGCCGGCTCACTCCGTCCGCACCCGGCCGCTTCCTGGACACGCCCCGCGCCGCCGTTTCCGTGGCGTTCACCGCATGGACACCGGCTCGTGACAGAGGAGCCTCGCCCTCCTCACGGGGTCCATCGCGCTCCGTGACGAACCGCCGTCCTCCTCGGAGGTAGCAGGACGAACGTGCAGGACGACGTGTCCGAACCGCCGGTCCGGGTCCTCGGAGGCCGTTACGGTGCGCTACGGATCAGCACAGCGTGACCGGGCGGGAGCTTTCCGACGCAGGACTCGTCGTCAGCGGCTTTCGAGAGAGGAAGGGGAGGCGGCGTGACGGCGACTCCGAGACAACTGCGGGCTGGGGAGGCCCGGGCCGGGCAGACGCCGGACGGCACCCACCCCTCCGCCCCGCTCCCGGAGCTCCCCCTCTCCGCCGACCGGACCCTCGAGGAACAGGGGCTCAAACCGACCGGCCGCGCCGCGCTGTGGACGCGGCTCTCCCGGTACGGCGTCCTGCCGCTGCTGCTCGCGTCGGACCTGGTGGCCGTGGGCGTGGGCGTCCTCGCCGCCGAGTGGATCGGCCGTGAGGTCGGCGACGACTCGCCGCTGCGCAAGACGGCCGCATTCGCCCTGGTCTTCCTCGTCTGCCTGTCCCAGGCGCGGCTGTACCGGTCGCGCCTCGCGCTGTCGGTCCTCGACGACCTGCCGGCGCTGGTCGGCCGGTGGCTCCTGGCCGCCGGCGTCGCGGTGCTCGGGCAGATCCTGTGGTCCAACGCGCTGTGGGAGGACTACATCGTCGACTGGCGGTTCCTCAGCGGGGCGCTGCTGATCGGCGTGCTGGTGATCGTCCTGCGGGGCATCGGCTACGCCCTCGTCCGCCGGCTGCGCGCCCGCCGCCTGGTGGTGCACCGCACCCTGATCGTCGGCGCCGGACGGGTGGGCCACCAGGTGGCCGAGATCCTCGAGGACCACCCGGAGTACGGCCTGCACCCGATGGGCTTCCTGGACGGCGACCCCTGGATGATCAGCGACTCGCCCCGGCTGCCCGTGCTCGGCGGGCCCGCTTCGCTCCCCGACGTGCTGCGGCGCGGGAACGTGCACAACGTCGTCGTCGCGTTCTCCTCGATGAAGGAGTCGGAGATGGTGCGGCTCATCCGCACCTGCGACCGGTTCCGCTGCGAGCTGTTCGTCGTGCCGCGGCTGTTCGAGCTGCACCAGGTCGACTCCGAGATGGACACCGCCTGGGGACTGCCCCTCGTGCGGCTGCGCCGCTCGCCCTACCGCACGGGCAGCTGGCGGGTGAAGCGGCTGTTCGACATCGCCTTCGCCGGCGGCGCCCTGTTCGTGCTCGCGCCGCTGATGCTGCTCCTCGCGCTCGTCGTCCGCATCGACGGCGGGAAGGGCGTGCTCTTCCGCCAGGAGCGGGTCGGTGTCGACGGGCGCACCTTCGACGTCCTCAAGTTCCGCTCCCTGCGACCGGTCGACAACGAGGCCGCAACGACGTGGAACATCGCCAACGACGCCAGGCTGAGCCCGGTCGGCCGGCTGCTGCGCAAGACCTCGCTCGACGAGCTGCCGCAGTTGATCAACATCCTCCGCGGGGACATGAGCGTCGTCGGGCCCCGGCCGGAGCGCCCGCACTTCGTCCAGGAGTTCCGCAACGCCTACCCCAGCTACGAGGCGCGGCACCGGGTCCCCTCGGGCCTGACCGGCTGGGCCCAGGTGCACGGCCTGCGCGGTGACACCTCGATCGCCGACCGGGCGCGGTTCGACAACTACTACATCGAGAACTGGTCGCTCTGGCTCGACCTCAAGATCATCCTGCGCACCGTCAGCTCGGTGGTGCGCGGAGCCGGCGGATGACCGACCGCGACACCCCGCTGGTCATCTCCGCCACCCACCCCCGACAGCAGCAGCAGAGACAGGAGACACCCATGTCCGAATCGGAGTCCGTGTCGCCCGCCGACATCCCGGTCGTCATCCTCTGCGGCGGGATGGGCACCCGGCTGCGCGAGGCCAGCGAGCACCTGCCCAAGCCCCTGGTCGACATCGGTGGCCGGCCCATCCTGTGGCACATCATGAAGACCTACAGCCACCACGGCTTCCGCCGGTTCGTGCTGTGCCTGGGCTACAAGGGCGACATGATCAAGGAGTACTTCGTCGACCACCGGTCGCGGATGAACGACTTCACCCTGCGGCTGCGCGGTGACCACGAGCTCGAGTTCCACACCGCCCTGGGCGACGAGGACTGGCAGATCACCTTCGCCGAGACGGGGCTCACCACGGCCACCGGCGCCCGCATCGCCCGCGTCGCCCAGTACCTCGACGCGCCGCGGTTCGCCCTGACGTACGGCGACGGCATCGGCGCCGTGGACATCCCCAGCGTCCTGCGCACGCACGTGTCGAGCGGCAAGCTCGGCACGCTCACCGGTGTCCACCCCGGCGGCCGCTACGGCGAGATGGTCATCGACGGCGACGACGTCACCGCGTTCAACGAGAAGCAGCCGCAGACCGGCTACGTCAACGGCGGCTTCTTCTTCTTCGAACGGGAGTTCGTGGACAAGTACCTGGACGCCGACGCCACCGACGAGATGCTCGAGCACCGCCCGCTGGGGCAGCTCGCCCGGGACGGCCAGCTCGGCGTCCACCGGCACGAGGGCTTCTGGATGGGCATGGACACCTTCCGCGACTGGAAGGAGCTCAACGGCCTCTGGGACGACGGCAAGGCCGAGTGGAAGGTCTGGCAGGACTGACGGCGGACGCCGGCCGCCTCACCCCCCGCCCTCCCGGGGCGGCACCGGGGGGCCGAGGACGACCGCGGGGACGCTGAACGCCTCGGCGTGGTCGGCGCGGCACTCCATGCCGCGCAGCCGTGACAGCGCGGCGAACGTGTCCGGGCGGAACCAGTCGTGGCCGCGCTGCGAGACGTAGTGCTCGTGCAGCAGGTCGTACTTCCGTTCGACGAGGTCGCTGGCCAGCGGCCAGTAGGCCTGCGGGCGGGCCGCGCCCAGGTCGCCGTCCCACTTGGGGATCTCATAGTGCAGGACGAGGTGGTCGCGGAAGGCGGTGCGGACCAGCTCGCCCAGCAGCCGGTGGTCCTGGTGGGCGTCCGCGGGGGAGGGGGCGAGGACGACGTCGGCCGCTGCAGCACGGGCGGCGAACCGCTGGAGGAGGTCCTTGACCTCGCTCCAGTGGCCCGGCAGCCGGCCGTCGGGGAGCCCGCCGAAGACCGCGGCGCACTCGGCGGGCGCGCAGAACGCCGACAGCGCGCCCCGCGCCTCCGCCTCCCGCTCCGGCGTGGAGGCCACGACGAGCGCGTCGGCCGAGCCGAGCGCACCTCGCCGGGCCAGGTCCAGCAGCAGGCCGCCGCACCCGATCTCGATGTCGTCGCAGTGGGCGCCGAGGAGCGCGAGGCGCAGCGGTCGGTGCCCGAGCGTCAGGCCGAGCACGCGGTCAGCGTGCCAGGGTGCTGCGGGGGACGGTGACCGGCCCGTTCCCGGCCTCGGCCCACAGGGCCCAGGGGCGGGCGTGGTGGCGGGCCATGGTGTCGAGCTCGCTGCGCTCCTTCACCGTGTCGGCCGGCTTCCAGAACCCCTGGTGCGACCACGCGACCAGGCGGCGGGCGGCGGCCAGCCGCGGGAGCGCGTGCGTCACCAGGTCCTCCCCCTCGTGCAGGTGGTCGAAGACCTCGGGGGTGAAGAAGAAGTAGCCGCCGTTCTCCTGCACCGGCAGCGCGGTCACGGGCACGACGTCCTCGACGTAGCGGTCGGCGTCCGTGCGGACCATGTGGAACGCGGCCTGGGGAGGCACGGCGAGCAGGCTCCCGGCGGCCCCCTTCGCCCGGAGGTGCTGCTCGATGCGGTCCAGCGGCGCGTCGGTCAGGACGTCGGCGTAGTTGGCCGCGAAGACGTCCTCGTCCTCGACGTGCTCACGCACCCTGCGCAGCCGCTCGCCGATCGGCGTGTCCAGGCCCGTGTGCACGAACGTGATGGTCCAGTCGCTGATCTCGGAGGACAGCAGCTCGATCTCGGCGCCGCCCTTGCGCAGGACGAAGTCGTTGGACCGGGTCTCGTCGTAGTTGCGGAAGAAGTCGACCACGTGGTGGGCGCCGTAGCCGAGGCACAGGACGAAGTCGGTGTGCCCGAAGTGGGCGTAGTAGCGCATGACGTGCCAGAGCAGCGGCCGGTCGCCGATCATCTGCATGGGCTTGGGCACGTCGTCGACGTCGTCCCGCATCCGCATGCCGTAGCCGCCGCAGAACAGGACGACCCGCACGACCCCTCCTCCCTGCGGCACCGGCCCGAGCGGCACCGTTGCCGCGGCCGTGACGCACGGTCACCCATTCTGTGGGGTGGAGCAGGGCGGTGGTAGAGGTGAGGATGCCGTTCCCCCGTCCGGTGACACAGCGTGACTCGCCCTCTGGTTTTCGCGGTAGCGTGCCCAGGCACGCGACGTCGACGAATGAGGGTCCCAGCGATGCGAGTTCTGGTCACCGGCACCGAGGGCTACCTCGGCTGTCTCACCGCGCAGGAACTGCTGCGCGCCGGTCACGACGTCCTGGGCGTCGACACCGGGTACTACAAGCACGGCTGGCTCTACCCCGGCCTGGACCGGACGCCGGAGACGCTGGCCCTCGACATCCGGCGGCTCGAGGCCGCGCACCTCGAGGGTGTCGACGCGGTCGTGCACATGGCGGAGCTGTCCAACGACCCCATCGGTGACCTCATCGGCGAGATCACCTACGACATCAACCACCACGGCTCCGTCCGCCTGGCCGAGGTGGCGAGGGCGGCCGGCGTCCCCCGGTTCGTCTACATGTCCTCGTGCAGCGTCTACGGCGTCGCGGACGGGACGGTCGACGAGTCCAGCCCCGTCTCCCCGCAGACCGCCTACGCGCGCTGCAAGGCGTTCGTCGAGCGCGACGTGTCCGCCCTGGCGACCGACGACTTCTCGCCGACCTTCCTGCGCAACGCCACCGCCTTCGGGGCCAGCCCGCGGATGCGCTTCGACATCGTGCTCAACAACCTCTCCGGCCTGGCCTGGACGACGCGCGAGATCGTCATGACCAGCGACGGTTCGCCGTGGCGGCCGCTGGTGCACGCCCTGGACATCGCCAAGGCCATCCGCATGACGCTGGAGAGCCCCCGCGAGCGGGTGCACGGCGAGATCTTCAACGTGGGCAGCGAGTCCAACAACTACACCGTCCGGGACATCGCCGAGATCGTCGCCGCCGAGTTCCCGGGCTGCGGGCTCACCTTCGGTGATCCCAGCGCGGACAACCGCAGCTATCGCGTCGCCTTCGACCACATCCGCGAGGTCCTCCCCGGGTACGAGACCGACTGGGACGCGAAGGCCGGTGCGGCCCAGCTGCACCGGGTCTTCGCGTCCATCGACCTCGACGAGGCCACCTTCACCGGGCGCGGGCACACCCGGCTCAAGCAGATCGAGTACCTGATGCGCACGGCGCAGGTCGACGCCCAGCTGTTCTGGGCGGCTCCGTGAGGTACACCGAGCTCGGGGTGGCCGGCGTCCACCTGGTCGAGATGGAGCCGCACGTCGACGATCGCGGCGGTTTCGCGCGGTCCTTCGACACGGCCGGGTTCGACGCGCACGGCATGCGCTCGGGCGTCGCACAGTGCAACGTCTCGTGGAACCACCGGGCCGGCACGCTGCGCGGCCTGCACCTCTCGCTGCCCGGGCACCCCGAGTCCAAGTTCATCCGGTGCACCCGGGGCGCCATCGTCGACGTCGCGGTCGACGTCCGCCCCGACTCACCGACCTACCTCCAGCACGTGATGGTCGAGCTGACCGCGGAGAACCGGCACGCGCTCTACCTGCCGCCCCACCTCGCACACGCGTACATCACGCTGACCGACGACACCGAGGTGCTCTACATGGTCAGCGTCCCGTACGCACCCGGCGCGGAGATCGGCTACCGGTACGACGACCCGGCCTTCGGGCTGACCTGGCCGCGGGAGGTCACCGTGATCAGCGACAAGGACGCCTCCTGGCCGGCCTTCGACCGCGAGACGAACGCCGCCACCTTCGCCGCGGGCGTGCCGGCGTGATCGCCGTCGACACCCTGCTGCACCGGCGGCAGACCGAGGGTCGGCCGGTCCGGCTCGGGCTCGTCGGTGCGGGGTTCATGGCCCGCGGCCTGATCAACCAAGTGCTCAACAGCACCCCGGGGATGCAGCTCAGCGTGGTCTGCAACCGCACGCCCGCCAAGGCCCACGCGGCCGTGGGCGAGGCCGGCGGGACGGCGGAGGCAGCCGAGTCGCTGGCCGACGTGGAGCGGATCGCCGCGTCGGGCGCTGTCGCGATCACCGACGACATCTCGCTGGTCACCGGCAGCGACGCGGTGGAGGTCGTGGTGGACGCGACCGGCGCCGTCGCGTTCGGCGCCGAGCTGGCGCTCTCCGCGATCGCCGGGGGCAAGCACCTGGTGCTGCTCAACGCAGAGGTCGACGCGACGCTGGGGCCGCTGCTGGTGACGAAGGCCGACGCGGCGGGCGTCGTCTACTCGGGCGCCGACGGCGACCAGCCGGCGGTGCAGATGAACCTCATCCGCTTCGTCCGGCAGATCGGTCTGCGGCCGCTGGTGGCGGGCAACATCAAGGGCCTGCAGGACCCGTACCGCAACCCCACCACGCAGCAGGGCTTCGCCGAGCGGTGGGGCCAGGACCCGTGGATGGTCACCAGCTTCGCCGACGGCACCAAGGTGAGCGTGGAGGAGGCCCTGGTCGCCAACGCCGCCGGCCTCACGGTGCACGAGCGGGGCATGCTCGGCCGCGACCACCTCGGACACGTCGACGAGCTCACCGGCATGTACGACGTCGAGGAGCTGCGGGCGATGGGCGGCGCCGTGGACTACGTGGTCGGCAGCAAGCCGGGCCCCGGCATCTACGTGCTGGCCGAGCACGACGACCCGAAGCAGCGGCACTACCTCGAGCTGTACAAGCTGGGCACCGGTCCGCTGTACAGCTTCTACACGCCCTACCACCTGTGCCACTTCGAGGTGCCGACGACGGTGGCCCGGGTCGCACTGCTCGGCGACCCGGCGATCCGGCCACTGGGCGCTCCGCGGGTGGACGTCTTGCCGCTGGCCAAGACGGACCTGCCGGCCGGCACGGTGCTGGACGCCCCCGGCGGCTACCACTACTACGGCGAGGCGGAGCGGGCCGAGGTCGTGCACGCGCAGCGCCTGCTGCCGCTGGGCGTGGCCGAGGGGTGCCGCCTGCTGCGCGACGTCGCCAAGGACGAGGTCATCGGCTACGCCGACGTCGAGGTGCCGCCCGGGCGGCTGGTCGACCGGCTGCGCGCCGAGCAGGACGAGACCTTCTTCGGCAGCGCCGCGGCCCGGTCGCCCCAGGGCATCCCGGCCTGACCTCCGCGCCGGGTACCGGAGCCGGCCGGGGCAGCACCGACGCGTACATCGACACCGATACGGGGAGTACATGGAGATCGACGGTCCCGGTCAGCCGGAACCCGACCCCGAGACGCGGCTCGACGAGTTCTGGACCTCGTGGCGGGACTCCGGGACGGGACCGGTCCGCTTCGTGCTCGGCCACCCTCGCCGCGCACTTCGGGCCGTCCGCGACGTGCTGGCGCTGCCGTGGCTCGAGGCGCGCCTGGCCGACACCCGGGACGGCCGCCTCATCCGCGACGACCTCACCCGGCGGTGCCTGGTCTGGTTCTCGCTGGCCGCGACGGGAGCGTGCGTCCTCCCCGTCCCGGCGGACCCGTCCGCGTACCGAGAAGGCGCGCGCAAGCAGACCCTCCGGCGCAAGATCCGCGCCGCCGAGCGCGCCGGGGTGACCTGGCGGCCCGTTCCGGATCGGGCCGAGCAGGTGGACCTCGCCGGCCGTCTCGACCGGGCGCTCACCGTCAAGGCCGACGTCCGGTACCGCCAGTTCGGCAAGGACCACGCGCAGATGGCCGGGCAGGGCCTGTGGAGCGTCGCGGAGGGACCGGACGGCGAGCCGCTCGTCCTCGCCGTCACGCCGTACGACGGCGAGTGGGCCCTGCTGCGCGTCTTCATCACCCTCGGCGAGGGGCGGCAGCACTCCGACGCCCGGTACCTCCTGACCGCGGCCGTGGTGGAGCAGCTGTCCGAGCGCGGGGTCCGTCACCTGCTCGACGGCCGCGGGCTGCACGAGCTGACCGACGGGCTGCGGCACTTCCAGCGCATGCTCGGCTTCCGGGTCGCCCGGGTCCGGATCCGGGGGCGGGACGCTCGGGCCGGCGCCCTCCCGGCGCCCGGGCCCGAGGCCGTGGACCGGGCGGACACGATGCCGGTGACGGAGGAGCGCACGGCGTAGGACCGGCGGCGCCGCCGAGCGGTCGGCGCCCGTCCCGGTCAGCCCGCGCCGGACCGGGGGATCGCGTCGAGCAGCGGACGGACCGCGGCGTCCCACGAGTGGTCCTCCGCCACCGCGCCGGCACCGACCCGCCCCAGGGCCGCGCTGCCCTCCGCGTCGCTCAGCAGCCGGACCAGGGTCGAGGCCATCTCGGCCGGGTCGTCCGCGACGAGCACGCCGCGCCCCACCAGGTCCTCCAGGCCCTCGGCGCCGATGGCGGTAGCGACGACCGGCCGCCCCGCCGCCAGCGCCTCGAGGATCTTCAGCCGCGACCCGCCACCGGCCAGCAGCGGGGCCACCGCCACCCGCGTCCGGGCGTACCAGGGGGTGAGGTCGGGGACCGTCCCGGTGACCTCGACGGTCGGGCCGGCGAGGGCCCGGACGGCGTCGGCGGGGTTGCGCCCCACCAGCTGCAGCCGCGCCGCCGGGACCTCGGACACCACGCCCGGCCACACCTCCCGGACGAACCAGACGGCGGCGTCCACGTTGGGACCCCAGGAGAGCAGCGCCACGAAGCTGACCACGGGGTCGGGCGCCGGTGGCAGCGGCTCGGGCTCGTCCCAGGCGTTCGGCACCACCACGACCCGGGGGTGGTCGACGACGCCGGCCAGGACCTGCCGGTCCACGTCGCTGACGACGGCGACGACGTCCGCCGCGCCCGCACGGCGCTCCAGCGCCGCCAGCGCCCGCGCCTCGGCCGCCCAGGCCCAGCGCCGGAGGCCGGTCGAGGAGGCCGCGATGCGCCGCGCCAGCGCCGACTCCACGTTGTGCATGTCGACGACGCGCAGCCCTGCCGCCAGCCGGTCGGCGGAGGGCAGCAGTTGGACGTGCTCGACCACGAGCACGTCCGCACCCTCCGCGGTGGCCCCGGCGACGGTGCGGGCCAGGTGCGGGTCCCAGAACCGGGCCGAGGTGACCGACCGGCCGCGGAGGAGGCCCTGCAGCAGGGTCGCCGGCCGCCGCCGCAACGGCACGCTGCGCACGTCCACGCCCTCGGCGCGCAGGGGGCCGGCGTCGTCGTCCGGCCCCTCGAACGCGCACAGCGTCACCTCGCCCTGCTGGCGCAGGGCGCGGACGATGCCGAGGGTGCGGCGCTTGTCGCCGCTGTTGGGCGGCCAGGGGACGAACTTGGCGACGACGACGCTGCGCACGCTGGACGTGCCTCCTGATCTGCGGGAGCGGGTCGTCGCAAGGTAGCGGGTGCCGCGGCCGCCCGCCGGGGCGCGTCCCGCACCGCCCGGTGGGTGTGATGCGGATCGCGACACGCCGTCGTCGTGAATCGATCACGAATCGTCATCTAGTCATCGCGCAGCGTGTGTGTCAGCCTGACAAACGTCACTGATGTGATTCGCCTCCTCACTGTGCGTCCACTCCCCTGGAGAGTCGTGTCTTCCCGTCCTGTCGCCCGTGCCCGCCGTGCGGTGCTGCCCCTCATCACCGCTGCCGTGGTCCTGGGCTCCACGGCCGCCGCGGCCGCCTGCCTCGTCGAGGACCCGGCCGCCTCCGACGCCGTTCCGGCCGCCGGGTCGCCGGCCGCGCAGCGGGCGGCGGACGCCGGCCGGGTGAGCAGCCCCCGAACGGAGGCCCCGCCGGCGGCCTCGGCCACGCCGGTGGAGGAGCCGCTTCCCTCGACCGGCTCCGCCGAGCCGCCCGTCGAGCCCGCGGACGAGCCCTCCGTCCCCGAGGTCCCCGCCGAGCCGTCGTCGGGCACGGGCGGGACGCCGGCGCACGCGCCCTCGTCGCCCGCACGGGCCGCCGCGGGAACCGGCTCACCGGCCGCGGTGCCGGCGGGCACGTGGCTGTCCGGCAACTCCGGCCCGGGCGTCGTGACCGGCGAGGTCGCCGCCTGGCGGGGGCGCCCCAGCGAGATCGCCGGCACCTGGTCGGACAACAACCAGGCCATGGTGAACCTCTGGCAGATCCTCCCGGGCTACGAGTACGGCGCCTGGCGCGGGCCCATGGACATCGCCATCGGCGCCATCGGGCCCGGGGAGACCTGGCAGGCGGCCGCCCAGGGCGCCTACGACGCCCGCTGGCGGCAGTCGCTGACCCTGCTGCGCGACCAGTGGCAGCACCGGGGGAGCGCGCTCTACATCCGCTTCGCGCACGAGATGAACGGCAACTGGTACCCGTGGTCGGTCGACGCCGGGGAGCGCACGGCCTTCATCGAGAGCTGGCGGCGCTTTCGCGCGCTGCAGGAGCAGATCTACCCGGACGCGCAGCTCGTCTTCTGCGTCAACCGCGAGTCCGTCGGGGCGGGCCTCGACTGGCGCACCCTGTTCCCGGGTGCCCAGTACGTGGACGTGATGGGCGTCGACTACTACAACCAGTACCCGCACGTCACGAGCGCCGCGGAGTGGGCGGCCTCGATGCGGCTCACGGACCAGTTCGGGGGACCGAAGGGGCTGCAGGGTCACCTGGACTTCGCGCGCAGCGTCGGCCTGCCCCTCGCCATCCCCGAGTGGTCGGGCAACGCCGACTTCGGCGACTCCCCGGCCTTCGTCGAGGGGCTGTACCAGTTCCTCAGCGCGAACGCCGGCGGCGGCCCCGGCCAGGTGCTGTACGAGATCCAGTTCAACGTGCCGATGGACCACGACCAGTTCGTGCTGTTCCCCGGCGGTTCGCTGCCGGCGACCGCGCAGCGCTACCGCGACCTCTGGTGACGGCCCGGGGGTAGGCGCCCCCGGCGCCCACCCCCGGCGCGGGGGCCGCTACGAGGTGACCGTGGGTTCGGCCAGTGCGGCGTCGCCCCCAGGCCGGCCCGGCGCGGCGGCCCGGCGGGCCGGGAGGTGCGGCGCCGGCGCCGGCCGGGCGTCGCGCGCCCGCTGCCAGCGGTCCTTCAGCCGCAGAGCGGGCCGCTCCACGAGCAGGTAGCTCAGCGTCGCGGCGGCGAACGTGGCGAGCAGGCCCAGCGGCACCCAGCCCACCACGGGGAGGGCCAGGTCGTCGGGAGCCAGGAACAGCTGCTGCCAGAGGTACAGGCTGAAGGAGATCAGGCCGACCAGGGTGAGCGGCCGCCACGTGGCCACGGAGGTGAACAGGCTGCTCCGCTCCCGGGCCACGACCACGAGCACCAGCGCCGCGGCGGCCACCGCCGAGACGGTGTAGCCGAACGGCATCAACCAGGGGCCGCCGAGCGCCGACTCCAGCGCGGACGACCCGAGCAGGACGACGATCGCCCCAGCCGCGACGCCCCGTCGCTGGGCCAGGTCCCGCAGGCGTGCCCACGCCCGCGGGTAGGCGGACGGCGCCAGTGCCAGGAGGCAGCCGATCAGCAGGGCGTCGGCGCGGCCGTGGAACGTCATCCACAGGTCCGGGCGGAGCTCCGGGACGGCGAAGAGCGCGACCCGGACGACCGGCGCCGCGATCACGTAGCCGAGCGCCACCCGGCATGCCCACCGGCGGGGCAGCAGCGCCAGGGCGAGCGGCCACAGCAGGTAGAACTGCTCCTCCACCGCCAGCGACCACGTGTGCCCCAGCCACCAGCCGTCCGCCGCCGGCGAGTAGTTCCAGACGAACAGCCCGGCCGAGAGCGACTCGCCCACGCTCACGTCGATGGCGCCCGCTGCCGCGACGAGGGCGACGACGCCCAGGAAGACGTAGAACGCCGGGAGGATGCGCAGGGTCCGCCGGACGTAGAAGGCGCGGAAGCTGATCCGGCCGGTTCGCGCCGACTCACGGGCGAGGATGCCGGTGATCAGGTACCCGCTGAGCACGAAGAAGACCAGCACGCCCAGGCCGCCGTTGAAGGGGACCAGCAGGGAACGGGCCACCGCGCTGGTCTCGCCGAACGCGCTCGCGACCGCGTGACTGCCCACCACCAGCAGGACGGCCACGCCTCGGAGGCCGTCCAGTCCCGCCACCCGCCCCGTGCTCACCCGGCGCAGGCTGCCACAGGGGCGCGACGGGATGCCAGCGACCCCCGCGCCGTTCCACCGGCCGGGCGTCCCAGGCTCACCTCGTCACCGCGGCGCCGGGCCGCGGCTCGGGAGTCGGCTCCTGGGGCCGCGGCGCGCGACCGGCGAGCGCCCGGAGCGGTTCCGGCGGCATCAGCAGCAGCCAGAACAGGGTGAGGAAGACCTGGGTGTGCTGCAGGAACGAGGCGTTCACGTACACGTACAGGAGCAGCAGCCCCACCGCCCACGGATGGCCGCGCACGCCGAGCGCGAGGCACAGCACCAGCGCCATGAGCACGCCGACGATCCCGAGGACGCCGTACTCGTAGAGCACCTTCGGGATGATCGGGGCGGTGACGTCGTAGAGCCCCTCGTCGATGAGGAAGTCGTCGGCCGAACCCGCCCCGTGGCCGACGAGCGTCACCTGCGGGTCCTCGACGGAGGGGGGCAGGAGCTCGCTGTAGGGCTGGATGAGCCGGGCGCTGGAGCTGGTCCGGGGATCCGACGCCTCGGTGGACCGCTCCAGGTACCGCTCGCCCAGCGGGGTGAGCGTCGCCACCAGGACGGCGATGAGGACGGCGGGCACCACCTTCAGCAGGTGGCGCGGGCGCAGGACGGCGATGACCAGCAGCGCCGGGACGAGCACGACCATGCCGCTGCCGGCGAGCGGCGGCACCATGCCGGCCAGCAGCAGGGTGGCGACGAGCATCGACCACCCGCGGTAGAGCGCGAGTGCGGCCGCCAGGCCGAGGAAGATCGAGAGGAACGACGGCTCGAGGAAGACGATCCCGTCGGAGCGGATCAGCGCCTCGCCGTACGCGATCGGGTCACCGGTGTTGTACCCGCGCAGCAGGAAGCCCGACGGCACCACCGTGCCGAGTAGGTCCTCGTACTGCCAGCCGGACAACTGCCCGAGCATCTGCCCCATCGAGACGACGGCGAGTCCGCACATCAGCCCGACGAACACCCGCTCCGCCCGCCGCGCGGCGCCCTGCGTGATGTCGGCGGACAGGCCGAGCATCGCGTAGAGCGCGACGAACAGGCCGACCGAGAGGAGCGACGGCGCCTCGCCCAGCACCAGCTGCGCGAGGGTGCACGCCGCGACGGTGGCCCAGATGAGCGCGAGCACCGGCAGTCGCGAGCGCGCGACGCGCAGTTCACCCGTGTAGAGCCCGACGGTCAGCAGCGCCAGGCCGATCGGCACCATCGCTGGCACCTGGTCGGCGCCGAGCGGGATCGCCAGCCGTTGCAGCAGCACCGAGCAGACGACCAGCGTGATCGTGCAGGGGGCCGAGGTCCTCACCGGTGGGTCGAGGTGCAGATCCGGGACACTCAGCCGGCCGACCGGTCGGCCGGGGTGTTCCGGTGCCACCGGGAGTGACGCCCGTACAGGAACAGCACGACGCAGACGCCCAGGAACAGGCCGAGTGCGCCGCCGAGGATCGCGCCGGTCGTCGTCGACAGGGACGACGGGGCCTCGGGCACCGTCGCCGCGCGGAGCCGGAAGGCCTGCCCCGGGAACGCCTCCGCGGAGGCGCGCAGGCTCTCCTGCTCGGCTCGCGCGTCGTTGAGTCGGATGAGCACGTCGCCGAGCCGGGCGTCGACCCCGGCCAGGCGGGTCTGGGTGACCGCGTAGGCGGCGGAGTTGACGGACAGGCCGCCGAGGCGGTTGCTCAGGTCGTTCAGCTCCGCGGTGAGCGCGTCCCGCTCCTGGGTGAGCCGGTCGATCGAGGCCTGCCGCAGGTCGGCCTGCTGGGTCAGGGCATCGACCCCGGAGTTCTCCACCGTGCTCACGTAGCCGTCGGTGAGGGCCGTGGCGATCCGGGCGGCCTCCTCGGGGTCGGCGGCCGTCGCGCTGATCGTCAGCAGGCTGCTGCCCGGCTGGATGTCGACCGCGACCGCGTCGCGCAGCTCGTCGACGTCCATGCTCAGCGCGGCGGCCACGCCCTCGACCACCTGGTCGGAGGTGACCACGTCACGCTGGTCGGCGACCTGGCGGTCGAGCAGGTCGGGCGTGGCCGGCTGGCTGGGCGTCGCGCTCAGGTAGTCCAGCGCCCCGGGGTTCCACTGGACCTGCGCCTCGCTGGTGTACTCCGTGGCGGTCACGGCGGCGCCCGCCACGCCCACGATGGCCCCGACGAGGGCCCCGACCACGGCGATGAGCACGCCGCGCCGGCTCCTGCTGCGGCGGCGGGCGACGACCGTGGGGGCGGCGCCGCGGACGTCGGGTCGCTCGGACTCGGGAGTGGGGTCGGCCGGGGGCGACGCCGTCACGACGTCGTCGTCCGTGGTCGGCCGGGCCCCGGTCGCGGTCAGGCCGGGTCCCCGGAGCCGGTCCTGCCCGTGTGCGAGACGCGCACGGCAGACTCCTCCCTACGCTCGGTCATGACGGCGAGGGTAGTGGACCCACGCCGCCCCAGGGGTGTCCGCGGTGTCGCGACGGTGTGACATCGCCGGCGATCCCGGCCCGGTCCGCGGTCCGGGCGACCCTCCCACCTGCGGATCTGCAGGGAGCGGGGGAGTGGGAACGGTCCGTCCGGCTCCCGGGCCAACTACTGTCGCCCGGGACGGCCGGGACCGGTGGGAGCCGGCCGGCCGTCGGGGGGGTCGGTGTCCGTGCCTGCGAGAGGACGTGCGGTGAGCTCGGCGATGACGGGGGACCACGCATGACGGCTCCACCGACCGGGGGGCCGGGCCACGGCCCCGTTCCCGGGCCGGCCGGTCAGGGGCGCAGGTGGCTGTGGCCCGGGCTCCTCGTGGTCGGCCTGGTGGTCGCCCTCGTGGTCACGATCGTCGTGACCCGGTCGGATCCCGACCCGGACCGCGGCGCGGCGGGGCCGGGAGGCTGGCTCTCGGGTGCGTCCGGCCCGGGCATCGTCACCGGCGAGTTCGCCGACTGGCGGGGGCGGGACGTGGAGATCGCCGGCACCTGGTCGGACAACAACGAGGCCATGGTCAACCACTGGCAGCTGCAGCCCGACGCCGAGTACGGCGAGTGGGACCGGCCGATGGACGTGGCGATCGGCGCGATCGGCGAGGGGGAGACCTGGGCAGAGGCCGCCGACGGCGCCTACGACGACCGGTGGCGGGAGTCGTTGACCGAGCTGCGCGACCTGTGGGCCGACCGCCCGGGCACGCTGTACGTCCGGTTCGCCCACGAGAGCAACGGCAACTGGTACCCCTGGTCGGTGGACGCCTCCGAGCGCGAGGACTTCATCACCGCCTGGCGCCGGTTCCGCACGCTGCAGCAGGAGGTCTACCCCCAGTCGCAGCTCGTCTTCTGCATGAACCGGGAGTCGGTGGACACGGGCTTCGACTGGCGGGAGAGCTTTCCCGGCGCCGAGTACGTCGACGTCTACGCCGTCGACTACTACAACCAGTACCCCTACGTGGCGACGGCGGAGGACTGGCAGGCCGCGCTGCTGCAGACCGACCAGTACGGGGCACCCAAGGGCCTGCAGGCACACCTGGACTTCGCCCGCGAGGTGGGGTTGCCGATGGCCGTGTCCGAGTGGTCGGGGATGGCCGAGAACGGGGACTCGCCGGCGTTCATCCGCGGCATGCACGCCTTCTTCGCGGCCAACGGCGGCACGGGCGCCGGGGACCTGCTGTACGAGATCCTGTTCGACGTCGACATCGACGACAACAACTTCGTGCTCTACGGCGACACCCGGATGCCGGACTCCGCGGAGGCCTACCGCGAGCTGTGGTGAGCCGCGCCGGGTCGCGGCGGCGCCGTCACACTCCGCCGGCGCTGCTGGACCCACTCACGAGGGACGCCCCCCATCGGCGGGTCTCGTCCGCCACGACCGCCCAGTCCGTGCCCGGGGCGACGTAGCCGTCCTCGAGGTGGGTGGCGAGGTTGGGCTCCGGCGCGACCAACAGCCGGCGGCGGTCCCGGCGCCTGTGCGACCGGAGGTTGGTCGCGGCCATGAACGGTGCCATGAACGCCTCCCGCAGCCGCTGCTTGGGGGTGCCGGGCGCCAGGCCGACGAGGTCCCGGGCCAGCCGCCGGTAGGAGTGCGGCTCGAAGCCCTGGTAGACGACGCAGGTGTCGTGGTCGCGGAACATGTTGCGGTGCGGCACGGTGCAGAACCGGAAGATGCCGAAGTCCTCCCGCAGGCGACCCACGCGGGCGCAGAACGTCGCGGTGGTGCTGTAGAGCCGGACCCACTCGCGGCCGTCGACGACCCAGGGCTCGGGGTCGACCCACCCGCGGGGCCGGTGGACCGGCGGCTCCGGCCGCGGGTGCGGTCGCAGCGGGCTGCTGCCGTACAGCCCGAGGTAGTCCGCCTCCGGGATCGCCTCGGCGGCGGCGACCAGTGCGGGCATCGACTCGGGCAGATACAGGTAGTCGTCCTCGCTGAACCAGACGAGGTCGTCGTCGGCCCACGGGCCGTCGGTGGCCAGCCGCAGGGCGGTCAGGTATGACTCGTGGACCCCGACACCGGGCAGGTCGACGACCTCCCCGGCGGTCCGCATGAGCGCCACCCGCTCCTCGGCGACAGGGCCGTTGTTCACGAACGTCAGCCGCGCGTCCACCCGCTCCGCGGTGCGGAGGAACGACAGCAGGCACGTCAGCTTGTCGAAGTACTCGGGGCGGCCTTTGCGGTTGTCGCCGCCGTACGAGCGATAGACGAGATGCAGTGCCACGGCTGTCCCTCCGCTGGTTCGGCCCACGGTCGCCGCTGTCGGGCGCCGGGGATGCGCGGTCTTCCTACACCAGCCCGCCACCTCAGGAGCACCGGTCATCCCGCAGGTGGGCGATCCCACGGGCCGTCCCGATGACGGCGCGGACGGGGGCGGTTACCGTCGCGGGGTGGACCGGGAGACGACGTCGTCCGCTCCACCCGTGCCCCGGCCGGCGACGGAGGGCGTGACCGCCGGGCCGGGCACACCCCCGGAGTCGGGTCTCTCGCGGCGAGCCCTCGTGGGACGGCTGGCGCGCGGCGCGGGCTGGAGCGTCGTCGACCAGGCGCTGTCGAGCCTCAGCAACCTGATGCTGTCGATCCTCGTCGCCCGGTCCGTCGACGCCCACGCGTTCGGCGCCTTCACCGTGTCGTTCACCGTCTACTCCATGGCGGTCCTGGTGTCGCGGGCTCTGGTGACCCAGCCGCTCGCCGTGCGGTTCTCCGGTGCCGCCCCGGCGCGGTTCCGCGAGGCTGCGGGGATGTCCGCGGGCGCCGCCGTCGCGGTCGGCATCGTCCTGGGCAGCCTGGTCCTGGGGTGCGGGCTGGCGATCGGCGGCAGCGTCGGCCTGGCGTTGTCGGCGGTGGCCGTCCTCCTGCCGGGGCTCCTGCTGCAGGACGCCTGCCGGATGATCGCCTTCGCCGAGGGCCGTCCGCAGCTCGCCGCGTTCGTGGACGCGATCTGGATGGCGGCGCAGCTGCTGGGCGTCGGCGCCGTGGTGGCCACCGGCGCCCGGTCCGCCGTCCCCTTCGTGATCGCGTGGGGGCTGGCGTCCGCCGTCGCCGCCGCGTCCGGGGCCGTCCGCGGTCGGATCCGGCCCCGCGTGGGGCGCACGCGCACCTGGGTGCGCGACCACTGGTCGCTGACCCGCTTCCTCGTCCTGGACGCCGTGCTCGTGCAGAGCTCCTACCAGGGCACGCTGCTGCTCGTCGGCGCCCTGGGCTCGCTCACCGGGGTCGCCAGCCTCCGCGGCGCCCAGGTGCTCATCGGGCCGATCTCCATGCTCGCGATGGCCGCCATGGCGTTCGGGGTGCCGCAGATCTCCCGTCGAGCCCACCTCGACGACCGGCAGCGGCTGCGCCTCTCGCTGGCGCTGTCGGCGCTGTTCGCGTCGATGGGGATCGTCTGGTCCGCCGTGCTCCTGGTGCTCCCGGACAGCGTGGGGGAGATGCTGCTCGGCGACACCTGGTCCGGCGTCCGCGGCGTCCTGTTCGCCTCGCTGGTGGGAGCGGTGGCGAACCTCCTGGCCATCGGGCCCACGCTGATGACGTATGCCATGGGGCGCAGCGCCACCGCGCTGCGGATCAACGGCGGGCTGTCGGTCCTGCTGGTCGGGTGTGGTCTGACCGGGCTGTGGCTCGGCGGTACCGAGGGCGTCGCCTGGGGGCTCACCGTGGCGTACTGGCTGGTGATGCCGTGGTGGTACGTCGCGCAGCACCGTGCCCGTCGCGGCGCGCGCGCAGCGGCGGAGGGGCCGGCCGCCTGACGCCCCGACAGCTCCTCCCGGACTGTGGGACGCTGGGTCGTGGACCACTCGGTGGCGCGAGGACCCGCACGACACGGCGCTCCCCCACCGCCCCGACGAACTGAGGTGATCCCGGCTGGCTCCCCGACCGGACGAACGCGGCGCGTCTGAACCCGTGGGTGGCCTCGAGCTGCCGGCGGTCGCGAGGCCCGCCCCGAGGCCGACGATCGCGGGCGTCGTCATCAACCACGACTACGGCGACTACGTCCTGGACGCGCTCGGGTCCCTGCTGGCGCAGAGCACGCCCTTCGCCGAGGTCCTGGTCGTCGACGACGGGTCGACCGACCACTCGCTCGCGGTGCTCGAGGAGCTCCCGTCCGGCGTCCGGCTGCTGCGCAAGGACAACGGCGGCCAGTTGAGCGCGGCGCTCGCGGCCCTCGCCGAGGTCGAGGCGGACTACGTCTACTTCCTGGACGCCGACGACCGGGCACTGCCGGAGCTGGTCGCTCGCGTGACCGAGGTGCTCGACGGGCGCCCGGTGAAGGTGCAGTTCCAGCTGCAGGGGGTCACGGCGGACCTGGCGCCGACCGGCTCGGTCTTCCCGACGTTCCCCGCCGGGTACGACAGCGCCGGGATGCGGCGGGACAACGCCGAGCTCGGCTTCCACATCTGCCCGCCCACGTCGGGCAACGTGTACCGGCGCGACGTGCTGCTCGACCTGCCGCTGACGGAACTGGATCAGTGGGACTTCGTCGACGGGGTCCCGGCCCTGGTGCAGCCCGAGCTCGGGCCCGTCGTCAGCGTCCCCGAGCCGCTCGCGCAGTACCGCGTGCACGACCGGAACCACAGCAGCTGGTCGGATCCGACCGTGCGCCAGCTGCAGGAGGAGAACGACCGCTTCACCCGCCGCTGGGAGGAGGCCTCCGCCGTCTTGGGGGTCGAGCCGCGGTTCACCTCGCAGGCGCCGCCGGCCTTCGTCGTGGAGCGCCGTCTGATGTCCGCCGCCCTCGCCGGCCGGCCTGTCACGGCGCACGCAGTCGCCCTGGTCCGTCGGCTGTGGCGCAGCCACCTGCCGCCCCTGCACAAGCTGGCGCTGAGTGGCTGGGCCCTCGGGCTGCTCCTGCCCGTCCCGCGTTGGCGTCGTACCGCCGTGGACCGGCGCCGGTCGCCGTCCGGCCGGTCCCGCGTCATGCGTCTGGCGATCAGGGCCCTGCGCGGATGCCGGGGGAGTTCCCGGTCGCGCGCCGGTCGGGCTGCCGCGGCGGACGCCGGCGTCTAGCCTCTTCGCCGGGGGCCCAGTTCGTCCGGCGAGAGGACCCGGGGACGATCCGATGGTGTGGTGGATGTCGGTGCTGATCGGCTGGGTGGTCCTCGCCTCGTTCGCTGCCCTCGCGGTCGGACCGGCCATCCGTGTGGCCGAGCGGCGCGACTGGGTGCGGCAGGGCCAGCCCGAGCGGCGTGTGCGTCCCCGCGCCGGCCAGGGAGCGCGCCGGTCGGCGGCCAGCACCTCGCGGGCCTGAGCAACGCGGAAGGGGATCCATCCCCGTGGGGGAGGCGGTGACGGGCCCCCTCGTCCCGCGGCCCGCTGCGCGTGGGCTCTGGGGTGGGCTCCCGCTCAGCTGCTCGACCGGCGCGACCCGCCTGGCGGCGCCGGGATGAGACGGATCGGGGGAGTCCTGGTGGCGGTGCTGCTGGCGGCCGGGTGCGGGGGCGAGCCGGAGGACGGCGACAGCCGGGCCGTCGACCGGACGGGGCCCCCCGCGGCGGCGTCGTCCGCCCCGGCCGAGTCCTCCAGCCCGGCCACGCCGACGCCGCCCGCGCCGCCGGTCACCTCCGGCGAGCCGGACCCCGCGCCCCCGCAGGCCGGGCAGCCCCCCGCCGGGGACGGCGCGCACTGGCGGCCGCCGGCCCGGCTCACCTGGCAGTACCAGCTGTCCGGACCGCTGGACCCGACCGTCGACGCGCAGGTGTACGACGTCGACTGGGAGGAGACGACGGCCGAGCAGGTCTCGCAGCTGCACGCCGCCGGCCGCCGGGTCATCTGCTACGTCAACGCCGGCGCGTTCGAGGAGTGGCGGCCCGACGCCGGCGACTACCCCGACGACGTCCTGGGCGAGCCGCTGGACGGGTGGCCGGGGGAGCGCTGGCTCGACGTCCGCCGCCTCGAGGTCCTGCTGCCGCTGCTCGGCGCGCGGCTGGACGCCTGCCGTGCCAAGGGCTTCGACGCCGTGGAGTTCGACAACGTCGACGGCTACACCAACGACACCGGCTTCGACCTCACCGCCGACGACCAGCTGCGGTTCAACCGGGCGGTCGCGCAGCTGGCGCACGAGCGGGAGATGGCCGTCGGGCTGAAGAACGACGTCGAGCAGGTGGCCGAGCTCGAGCCCCACTTCGACTTCGCCGTCAACGAGGAGTGCCTGGCCTTCGAGGAGTGCGCGGCGTACGCGCCGTTCGTCGCGGCCGGCAAGCCGGTGCTGCACGTGGAGTACGAGGTCGGTCCGGACGGCGCCACCTGCGAGACGTCGGCCGCGCTCGGGCTGAGCAGCATCTTCAAGGACCTCGAGCTCGGCCCGCCGCTGCGGCGCTGCTGACCCGGCCGGGCGCTCGCGTGTCGCGCCGGTCCGCGTTCACCCACTCGGGGGATGGACGTCACCGTCTGTGAGAACGAGCCGAGAAAGTCCGCTCGTTCACCGGGTGTTACGCACGAGGCCGTTGATCCTGCGTCAGCAGATGCGAGGGTTCCTCGCCGGGACCGGACGCTGAACAGCCAGCGCCACGCGAGGGGGGTGTGCAGCCATCCCTCCGGAGACGACCACCGGAACCGCCGGCCGCGCGGCCCGCCGGCTGTTCCTCGTCGTGCTGTTCGCGGTCACCGGTTGGCTGCTGCTGGTCGTCGTCGCCGACCGCGCGTCCGCCGACCCGGGCAGCGACAGCGGCCCCGGTAGCGGCGCCTCGCAGGCCGCCGACGACGACTCCGGCTCCGACTCCAGCGGCCCCGGCAGCGACGACGACGACTCCAGCGGCCCCGGCAGCGGGGACGACGACGGGCTGCCCCCAGGCGCCGTCGAGGACTGGGCGCCGCCGGCCGCTGACGCCTCCGACGACGGCGCGCCCCCGGGCGCGGACGACTCCGAGGACTGGGCGCTCCCGGCCGGGCCGCCGGGGCCGCCGCCGGATGTCGCGCCGGGACCGGACCCCGGCCCGCCGCCGGACGCCGCCCCGCCGCCGGACCCCGAGCCGGCCCACGACCCCGCCCCGGTTCCGGACCGCGCCCCGGTCCCGGACCCCGCCCCGGTCCCGGACCACGTTTCGCTGCCCGACCCCGCCCCGCTCCCGGAGCCCGGGCCGGCCACGGAGCGCGACCCCGCCCCGGAGCCCGACCCCGCGCCCGTCCTGTCGCCCGACCCCGCGCCCGTCGGGGAGCCGGCACCCGCACCCGAGCCCCGGCCCGCTCCGCACCCCCAGCCCGCTCCGGACCCCGCGCCTGTCGGGGACTCGCAGCCGGCACCTGCTCCGGAGCCCGAGCCCGCGCCGCACCCCGACCCCGCGCCGCACCCCGAGCCCGCGCCGCACTCCGACCCCGCGCCGCACTCCGACCCCGCGCCGGCTCCGGCGCCCGAGCCGGCTCCCGCGCCCGAGCCCGCTCCGTACCCCGAGCCGGCGCCCGAGCCGGCGCCCGCGCCTGAGCCGGCCCCGGTGCCCGAGCCGGCCCCGGTGCCCGAGCCGGCCCCGGTGATCCCGCCGAGCCGCCCGACGACCGTGCCGGACCAGGCGGCCAGCGGTGCGCCCGACCCGACGCCGCCTCCACCCGTCCCCGACGAGCTCCCGCCACCCGCGCCGGCCGACCCGTCACCCGCGCCGGCCGCCCCGGCGCCTGCCCCGGAGCAGGCGCCCACGACCACGACCGACCCGCCGCTGACCCCCGAGGCGGCCCCCGCCGCCGCACCGGCACCCGAGGCGGCTCCCGCGCCCGCGGCCGAGCCCGCCGCGACGCCGGCGGCCACGCCTGCGACCGAGCCCGCCGCAACGGCAGCCGCGCCCGCGACCGAGCCCGCCGCGACGCCGACGGTCGCACCCGCGGCCGAGCCCGCCGCGGCGACGGTCGTGCCCACCGACGTCCCGGCGACGGACGCCGGCGCCCTGCCCGACCCGCTGATCGCGGCGGTGGCCGACCTGGCCGTGCTGATCGGTCCCGCGGCCGCCGCGGCCCCCATCGCCCCGGCCGCCGCCTCCACCCCTGCGGCCGTCACGCTGTGCGCGCCGGCGCCCGCCGCCGGCCCCTCGACCGACGCGGCCCGCACCTCGTCCGCCCCGGCGACCGTCGGCGCCGAGCCGGCGGCCCCGCTGGCCCCCGCGACGCCGATGGCGCCGCGGCCGCAGGCCCCGCTCGTCCCGCCGGCGCCGGCCCCCGCGCCCGCCGGCTCCTGCCCCACCTCGGCAGGCAGCTCCGTCCACCCGGGCGGCTCGCACGCCTCCGACTCGGACATCTCCCCGGCCGTCACCGGCACGTCGCCGGCCACGGCCGCGGTCACCGCGGAGGTCCGCCGCCTCGAGCGCGCCGCCGAGCGCGCCCTCGACCGCGCCGACGACCCGGGGTCCGTCCCCGACTGAGCCGCGGGCTCCTCCTCCAGCCCGACGCTCCGCGCCCGGCCTCCTGAGCCGGGCCGTCACCGCTCCCACGCTGCACGACAGAGGCGCGCCCCCGCGGCCCGCCCTCTCGCCGGAGGACCGCCCATGAGTCCCGTCGACTCGCCCCCGAAGACATCCGCCCCGCACCCCGGGGCGCCCGCCGTCGAGGCCGCCGCACGCCGCGGCCGGCCTCCGGCGACCCCGCGCTCCCTGGGCGTCCCCGCCGTCACGTGCCTGCTGGTCGCCGCCGCGGCCGTGTGGCTGGGGCTCGCACTGGGCGCCGGCGTGGCCGCGACCGTGCTGCTCCTCCTGGCCGCCGCGTCGGTCGCGGCCGTGGCGCTGACCCGCGGCTCCGAGCAGCGCACCCGCACCCTGGCCCTCCGCTCCGGTGGCCCGGCGGCGACCGCCCGGCTGCTCGACGACGGATCCGTGCAGCTCACCTGGCTCAGCGACGCGATGGACGAGCTGCTGGACCCGGCCGCCGAGGGCCGGCCGTCCGCGCTCGCCGAGGTGCTCCCCCTGGACAGCGCGGCCCGGCTCAGCGCGGTCGTGCGGGACCTGCTCCGGATGGACGGCCGCTCGGCCAGCGTGCCCGTGACGATCCAGCGCGGCTGGCCCCGGCAGGCCTGGCTGCACCTCCAGGTGCAGCCCCCCGGCCGCGGCGAGCGCTGGGTCACCGCGCTGGGCGGCCGGCCCACCCGCCGTGCCGCCGTCCACGCCGAGCCCGCGGCCTGGTCCGGCGGCGAGGCGGTCGACGGCCGCGCCGAGCTGGCCGAGCGCCTCCGCCAGGCGCTGCACCGGCGGCGCCGCTGGTCGTCCCGCATCGCGCTCGCGGTCGTCACCGCCCTGCGCGAGGAGGTCGAGGGCCCGCGCGCCGTCCCCGAGGCCGCGACGGCCGAGCTCGCCGAGCGGGTCCGGCAGGCCGCCCGCGGCACCGACGCCGTCGTCGTCCTCGGACCCGGCCGTCTCGCCGTCCTCGCCGAGGACGTCGCCGAGGACGGCGAGCGGGTCCTGGCCCGGCGGGTGTCGGCGGTGCTGGACCGGTCGGCCGGCGAGGGCAGGCCGCTGGTGGTCGACGTCGCCGTGATGGAGGTGGTCGACGTCGACGCCGACCCCGACGCCGTGATCGGTGCGCTGCTGCGCAGCCACGCCACGGCCGGCCGCACCGGCGGGCTGACGGTGCTCGACCCGTGGACGTCGACCGGTCCCGGGGCGGCGGAGGACCACGGGGCCCCCGCCGCCTTGGACCGGCGGCTGCGCGCCGCGTTCGCGTCCGGGCGGTTCGTGCCGGGGATCCGACCGATGACCGCGGGAATCCACGGGAGCGGTGCGGCGCGAAGGCTCACCGTGATCGAGGCGTGCACCGTCGAGGAGGGGGTGGTCGACCCGGTCGCGGTGGACGCCCCCAGCCTGGCCGCCGCGCTCGACCGCTGGCTCGTCCAGCAGGTCGCGGCGGCCGGGCCGCTCCCGGAGGACGGCGTCGACCGGCTGCTGCTCCTGCAGCCCGGCGGGGAGCTCGCCCCGTGGCTGGCCGACGGCCTCCCCGAGCCGGCGGCGGGCCCGGGTCGGCTCGTCCTCGCCGTCCCCGAGCGCCGGCTGCTGTCGGCGCTGACCGCCGAGCGGGCCGTGCTGCGCGAGCTGGCGCTGCGCGAGGTCCCGCTGGCCGTGGCCGGCTGGTCCGGCCTCATCGACGTCCCCACCCTGGTGCGCGGCGGGATCGGCCTGGTGCTGCTCTCCGCGGAGACCCAGCGCGCCGTGGTGCGGCCGGACGGCGCCGCCCTGCTGGCCGGACTGGCCGCCGGGCTGCGTGCCGGGCTGGGGGACACCGCGACCGTCTTCTCCGTCGACGCGGAGGAGGGGTCGGTCACATCCGCACTGCAGACGTGCGGGATCGCCTGTGCAGTGTCTGCACCCGTCACCCTGATGAGGACGCCATGAGCAGCCTGGTCGGCCCCACGAGCACCGGCACGGACACGGGGATCAGCCCCGGGGTCCGCCACGACCTGCAGCACGTCCTCGCGACGCTGCAGGCGGTGCTCTCGGTCGCGGACTCCGCCGACACCCTCCCCCCGGAGGAGCTCCGCGAGTTCGTCCGCACCGCCCGCAGCGAGGCGGTGCACGCCCTCGCCGTGCTTGACTCCCTGCCCGCGCAGGACCCCGGCGACCCGCCGGCGTGCGGCGCGGCCGCCGGCACCGACGCGGACGTCGTGCTGCGCGGGGTGGCCCGGACCGCGGTGAGCACCGGCTGCGCGGTCACCGTGCGCTCGCGCCCGCGCCTGTTCGTGCCCATGAGCCAGACCGCGCTGACCCGCGTGGTGCGCAACCTGCTCACCAACGCGCTCGCGGCGAGCGGGCCGGAGGGTGCGGTCGAGCTGCACGCCAGGCGGATCGAGGGCGTGCCCGGCGGGCGCCCGGCGCCGATCCGGATCGAGGTGCACGACGACGGGCCGGGGTTCCCGGACGACGGCGTGCACCGGATCGGTGGCCAGGGGCTCGGCGTCGTCCGGTCGCTGGTGCTCTCCGCCGGCGGCTGGCTGGTGCTCGGCCGGTCCCCGCTGGGCGGCGCGTGCGCCGTCGTCACCCTGCCCGGCCAGTACCGCGAGGGAGCCGCGTGACCCGTGTCCTGCTCTGCGACGACGAGTGGATGTTCGTCGAGGCCATCGCGATCGCGCTGGAGAAGGCGGGCGAGGAGGTCGTCGCCGTCGCCCGCACCGTCCCCGAGGCGCTCGCCCGTGCCCGCACCACTCCGCCCGACGTCGTGGTGATGGACCTGCACTTCGGCAGCGGCGCGCCCGACGGGCTGGCCGGCATCCGTGCGCTGACCTCGGCGGCGCAGGCGCCCAAGGCGATCCTGCTCAGCGGCCGGGTCGACCACGACGTGCTGACCGAGGCCGTGGCCGCGGGGGCCGACGGCGTCGTCAGCAAGTCCGAGCCGGTCAGCGCCGTCATCCGGGCGGTGCAGCAGGTGGCGGCCGGCGCGTTCTACGCCGACCCCCGGCTGCTGCGCCGCTCGCTGCGCCCGGCCCCGGCCGACCTCGACGAGGTGCAGCTGGCCGCCCAGTTCTTCACCCGCCGCGAGCGCGAGGTGCTCGAGCGGCTGGTGCAGGGCACCTCCACCTCGGACATGGCCGAGGCCATGGGGGTGGGCATCACCACCGTCCGCACGCACGTGCAGTCGGTGCTCAGCAAGCTCGGCGTCAGCTCGCGGCTGGAGGCCGCGCTGCTCGCCGTCGCGCACGGGCTGGCCCAGCCGCCGCAGCGGCGGCTGTCGGACAGCGCATGACCCCGTCCACCACCCCACCGAGGAGTTCCGCCATGCCCCTCCCCGTCGTCAGTCCCCGGCCATGACCTGGCTGGTCACCGGCGGAGCCGGCTACATCGGCGGACACATCACCGCGGCCATGCGCGCTGCCGGCGAGGACGTCGTCGTGCTCGACGACCTCTCCACCGGCGACCCCGCGCGCATCCCGGACGCGCCGCTCGTCGTCGGCAGCGTGCTCGATGCCGACCTGGTCGGGCGGGTGCTGCGCGAGCACGCGGTGCACGGCATCGTGCACGTCGCGGCGAAGAAGCAGGTGGAGGAGTCGGTCCGCCGTCCCCTCTTCTACTACCGGGAGAACGTCGAGGGGCTGCGGGTGCTGCTCGAGGCGGCCTCGGCGGCCGGCGTCGAGTCGTTCGTCTTCTCCTCCAGCGCCGCCGTGTACGGCGCACCGGACGTCGACCTCGTCCACGAGGACGTCGAGTGCCGGCCGGTGAACCCCTACGGGACGACGAAGCTGGTCGGCGAGTGGATGGTCGCCGACACCGCCCGGGCCACCGGCCTGCGGTACACGAACCTGCGTTACTTCAACGTCGCCGGGACGGCCGCGCCGGAGCTGACCGACCGCGGCGTCTCCAACCTGGTGCCAATGGTGTTCCAGCAGCTGGACCGGCGGCAGCCGCCGCGGATCTTCGGCGACGACTACGACACCCCCGACGGCACCTGCATCCGCGACTTCATCCACGTCGCCGACATCGCCTCGGCGCACGTGGCGGCGGCGGGGGCGCTGGCGTCGGGCTCGGTCGGCGCGCTGACGGCGAACATCGGCCGCGGCGAGGGCGTCTCGGTGCGCGAGATGGTGCAGGTCATCCGCGCGGTCAGCGGGACGGCCGACGAGGAGTGGGCCGAGCCGGTGGTCGAGCCCCGCCGCGCCGGCGACCCGCCCCGGGTCGTCGCCTCCGCCGACCGCGTCGCCGACCAGCTGGGCTGGAAGGCGGAGTACGGCGTGGAGCAGATGGTCGCCTCGGCGTGGGAGGGCTGGACCCGCAGGGGCTGAGCCGCCGTCACCCGACCGGGTGACCGCTCGACGCGCCGTCCGGGCCGCTGAGCAGTACGTTCGCGCGACGGGGGTGTCGGTTCCCACACTGCACCGGAGGTCGCGCATGGCCACACTGCTCTGGATCCTCGCCGTCGTCCTCGTGATCGCCGGCATCGTCGCGATCGTCCGCAGGCAGCTGCTGTGGGGGATCGTGCTCATCGTCGTCGGCCTGCTCGTCGGGCCCGGCGGGGTGAGCGTCTTCGACGTCTGACCCCGGCCCGGGCCGCCGCTCCGGCGGCGGCCCGGGCCCTCCCGCGCGGTCGCCCGCCGTGGCAGCGTCGCCGGCGTGGACCGGGACGAGGTCATGACCTGGGTCGCCGCGTACGAGCGGGCATGGCGGGCGGGCGATGCGCCGGGCGTCGGGCGGCTGTTCACCGAGGACGCGCGCTACCTCCGCTCGCCCTACGCCGAGCCGGACGTCGGGCACGACGGGATCCGCGCCTTCTGGCGCGACGACGTCGGCCGGGCCTTCACGATGCGGGCCGAGCCGGTGGCGGTCGAGGGCCGCGACGCCGTCGTCCGCCTCGAGGTCCGGTACGAGACCCCGGCGGTCCAGGAGTACCGCGACCTGTGGGTGCTGCGCTTCGCCGCGGACGGCCGGGTCGAGCGCTTCGAGGAGTGGGCCTACTGGCCGGGCCGGTCGTTCGTCGCGCCGGGCGACGCCGGCGGCTGAGGTCGGCTAGCCGACCCGGTCGAGCAGCTCGTCCGCGGTCAGGGTGTTGATGATCCGCTCCGGCGGGACGCCGGTCTCGACCGCCCGCTCGCAGCCGTTGGACTGCCAGTCCAGCTGGCCGGGGGCGTGCGCGTCGGTGTCGATGGCGAAGTCGCAGCCGAGCTCCAACGCGAGGGCGAGCAGCCGCAGCGGCGGGTCCAGCCGCTCCGGGCGGGAGTTGATCTCTACCGCGACGCCGTGCTCGACGCACGCGGAGAACACGGCCTCGGCGTCGAACTGGCTCTCCGGCCGCGGCCGCTGCCGCCGGCCCTCGCGCTGCTCGCGGGGGATGAGCAGCCGGCCGGTGCAGTGCCCGAGGACGTCGGTGTGCGGGTTGGCGATGGCGGCGAGCATCCGCTCGGTCATGGCGGCGCGGTCGGCCCGCAGGTCCGAGTGCACGCTGGCCACGACGACGTCCACCCGCTCCAGCAGCTCGTCGGTCTGGTCCAGGCTGCCGTCGAGGTTGATGTCGCACTCGATGCCGGTGAGGATCCGGAACGGCGCGAGCTCCTCGTTGAGCTCGGCGACGACGTCCAGCTGCCGCTCCAGCCGCGCCGCGGTCAGCCCGTTGGCGACGGTGAGCCGCGGCGAGTGGTCGGTGAGCGCGAAGTACTCGTGCCCCAGGCTGCGGGCGGCCTCGGCCATCTCGCGGATCGGGCTGCCGCCGTCGGACCAGTCCGAGTGGCTGTGCAGGTCGCCGCGCAGCGTGGCGCGGAACTCGGCGACGTCGTCGGCCAGCGGCACCAGCTCGGCGTGCGCCTCCTCGAGCTTCGCCAGGTACTCGGGCACCTCGCCGCGGTGGGCCTGCACGATCGCCGCGCCGGTCTTGGGGCCGATGCCGCGCAGGTCGGTCAGCGTCCTGGTGCGGATCCGGCGTTCGAGCTCGGCGTCGTCCAGGCCGTCGAGGACGGCCGCGGCGGTGCGGAACGCCGCGACCCGGTGCGTGGGCTCGCGGGCGCGCTCCAGGAGGAAGGCGATCCTCCGGAGCGCGGCCGCGGGCGGGAGTGGCTCGGTCAGCTGTTGACCTTCTTCGCCTGCTTCTTGGCCTTCTTCTCGGCCTTCCTGTGCGCCTTGGCCGCGCGCTTGGCGGCCTTCTCGTAGTTCTCCTCGGTCGCCTTGGCGGCGAGCTTGGCGGCCCGCTTGGCCCGGTAGCCGACCGAGGGGCGGCCCTCGGTGTCCACGGCGGCGATGAGCAGGCCGCCGAGCAGGCCGGCGTTCTTCAGCAGGTGCGCGAGCTGGCCGAAGCGCTCCTCCGGGTCCTCGTGCTCCCAGAAGCGGTGGCCGGCGAGCGTCGTCGGCACGATGCTGCCGGCGAGGGCCAGGGCGGACAGCCGCGGCAGCTTGCCGAGGGCGAACAGCGAGCCGGCGACCACCTTGATGCCGGCGTCGATCTTCACCCACTGCTCGACGTCGCGCGGCACCTGCACGGGCAGCTGCTGGTCGGCCTTCTCCGTGATGGTGTCGACGACGGGCTGCGCGCCGGGGACCCGCGTCTGCGGGTTGCGCAGGGTGTCGACGCCGCCGTAGACGAACGACGACGCGAGCAGTGGCCGGGCGATCCGGCGGACCAACATGGGCAGACCTCTTCCGTTCCGGGACCGTGTCGGTGTCCCCCTGCCCAGGTGGGCGGGCGGGACACCCTCCTGTCGGACCGTAGTGAGATCGGCGCCGCTCCGCTCGACCAGCGGTGTCTGCCCTTCCCGGGTGAGGCCGGCTGTCGCCCGCGGGCGCGGGCAGGCACCCTGGCCGCATGGGGAAGGCTCTGCTCGGGCTGCTGCTGCTCGTGGTGGCCGTCGAGATGATCGCCGTCGTGGTCGTCGGCGTCGTCCTGGTGCTGCTCGGGACGACCCAGACCACGCTCATCGGCGTCGGGATGATGTTCGCCGCCGTCGTCGCCGCGATCCTGACCTGGCGCTTCGCCCGACAGCGGGCCTGAGGGACCTCTCGCCGGACGTTGCCGGCGTCCTCCGGGCGTTGCCGGCCCGATCGCCCCGGCGACGTCGGGAACCCGCAGGCAGGGTGGTGGCGACCTCAGCCGAGCAGGCGCGTCGCCGCGTTCATCAGGTCGAGCAGGTCGACGCTCATCGCCTGCGCGATGGCTTGGATGTCGTCGAAGTCGAACGGGCTGTCCTCACGCAGCTTGCGGGCGACGCTGGCCTGGTTGATGCCGGTCTCGCGGGCCAGCTGCCGGCCCGACCACCCGTTCTCGGCCAGCAGTGACCGCACCACGGCGGCGACGGCGGCGGAGAGTTGCACGGCGCCCAAGGTAGGCGGCGCGCCCGGGTGCGGGGGAGGGGCCCTCGTCCCTCGTCAGTCGTGGGGGTTGGTGAGGACGGCGCGCGCCTCGACGACGGTGAACGTCACCGGCGGGCCGTCGGTCGTCGTGGTGCCCGGGACGTCGACGCTGGCGCTGCCGTCGACGCTGAAGGTGCCGCTCCAGGTCGTTGTGAGCGACACGGTGTAGGTGCCGGACGCGTAGTCGTGGGTCACCGTGTGGTCCGGGTACGGCGCGCCCGGGTCGGTGGTGGTCAGGTCGGCGCCGTCGCCGGTGTGCCAGGCGAAGCCCTCTGCGGTGGCGACGATGTCCACGGTGAAGCCGCGGATGTCGAGGGTGAAGGTCTGGGTGGTGGGGCCGTCGGTGAAGAAGATGACGGGCAGGCCGACCAGGGCGTCGCCGGGTGGCTGCTGGTGGGTGGGCAACTGGGGGAGCGGGAGCCGCTCGAAGTAGCGGAACACCTCGTCCGGCGTCGGCGCGGGATTGAGCGCGGTGACGTCGACGCACGCCCGCGGGAATGCCAGCCAGTCACCGAAGGGTGTGCCGAGCGGGACACCGCTCGGAACTGCTTGACCGTCGATCTCCGTCACATTGGCGACGACTATTCGCCGTTGCTGCAGGACGAGGTCTCTGACAACACGCCCCTCCTCAGCCGGACAGGCGCGATCGTCGGAGTCCTGACAGGGCTCGGCCGCCTCGACCGCTTGGGCGCAGGGGGTGATCAGGCGATAGGTGTACGGGTGGTCGACAGGGGCGCCGACGGAGGCGACCCATAGGCCATTCACTTGCTCGGCGTAAGCGGCGGTCAAAGCTCCTTGCCCGATCCCAACTTCAGGTTCGGGCCCGCAGGCAAAGCTTGCACACGCCTCAGCGGGTTTAGGAGCCGCTACGGCCATCAGAAGTGCAAGAAGGCCGATCAAGAAGAGACGAAGGAGTGTCGCCATCAGCCGATGGTCATCGAAGTGACGAGCCAAGTGCTTATGTCGTCCCGCCATACCAAGTGAGCGCCGGACTGCAAATCCCCGGTAGCTTCTACTGCACGGTCAGGCAGGCTTTGGCCATGACGATCGACGACCTCGTAGGAGCTCTGGCTGTAGGCGAAGCCGATCTCGGCAACAGCACCATCGAGGACGGGGAGTCCGTATTCCTCGAAGGTGTACTCGAACCCCTCGTAAGTCAGGCCCGCTGTGCGGTCCTCCTCGTATGACATGGCGACTCGCCTGCAGAAGC
Organism: Blastococcus sp. SYSU D00868; assembly: GCF_054050575.1. Lineage (NCBI taxonomy): Bacteria > Bacillati > Actinomycetota > Actinomycetes > Geodermatophilales > Geodermatophilaceae > Blastococcus > Blastococcus sp. SYSU D00868. Next base: position 178,980 of record NZ_JBJGZO010000003.1, on the reverse strand, counting down.
CGCATCCGTCGCTTAAGTCGAGGAGTACCTGCGGGTTTACGGCCCCAGTGGCAATGTGCGCGCTGAGGCCGATGTAGTAGCGGGTGAACTCGAGAGCACCCCCGGGCGTCTTCTCGCGTGCCGCGTCGGGGACCGGGAACTCGGGCGGGCCGAGGGGTGGGAGTGCCTCGGTCGGCGCCGACGTGCTGGCGCTCGCGTCGGGGAGCGTGTCGTTGGCCGGCTGCTCGCTCGAGCACCCGCTGAGCACAGCCGCCGCGAGTGCGAGCACCGCCGTCGTCCGCGCCGTCCACCCGACTGGCACGCGCCACCTCCCCGACGTCACGAAGTCGGGAGACTAGCCAGGACCGCATCTCGCGCGCAGCCAGCGCTGTGGACAACCGCCCGATCGGGGTCATCGCGGGTCGAACTCGCACATCGCTTGCGCTGCAGGACCCACGACCCGCGCGGAAGACCCGCAACGGCCGGCTCCTGCGGTTCTCCTCGCGCTCCTGCGGTGCTGCAACACCGCGAGAGCGCGGGGAACACCGCAGGAGTGGCGGCCCGGGGCGCGCGGAGGCCGACCGTCACTCGCCCGCGCGACCACTGCGGGTCGAACTCGCACGTCGCCGGTGCTGCAGGACCCGCGATCCCCGAGGAACACCCGCGATGACCGGCTCTTGCGGTTCTCCCCGCGCTCCTGCGGTGCTGCAACGCCGCGAGCGCGCGGGGAACACCGCAGAGCAGGGGGTGGCCGCCTCAGGTCGTCCGGCAGCAGTAGACGGTCAGCGCGCCGCCCTTGGTGAACGAGAACTCGGTCGCCGCCTCGCCCATCTCGCCGTCGTAGGCGACCGGCTGCGGCCCGGACAGCGAGCGCACCCGCACCGACGTCCCGGTGGTCTCCGCGTAGCCCGACACGCGGTGCGAGACGCCGAGCAGCGTGCCGAGCACCGCGCGGGTCCGGCTGAACGGGATGTCGGCGCGCAGGTACTGGACGTCGAGCAGACCGTCCTCGAGCCGCGGGCGCCAGGCCGGGGCCAGCCCGCGCGGGGTGTACGTGCAGTTGCCGATGAAGAGGATCCACACCTTCACGTACCGGCCGTCCAGGGCGAGCTCGACCGGGGTGCCGTCGCGGAGCGTCCGCGCGACCGCCACCGTCATCGCCGCCCACTTGCCCAGCCGCCCGGACAGCGCGTCGCGCCGGCGCACCATCTCCGGGTAGCTGCCGATGCTCGCGGTGTTGAGGAACGGCGTCCCGTTGAGCCGCGCGACGTCGACCTTGACCGCGGCCCCCGACGTCACCGCGTCGGCGGCCTGCTCGACGGTGTCCACGCCGACGTCCCGGGCGAAGTGGTTGAGCGTCCCGGCGGGGATCACCGCCAGCGGCAGCCCGTGTTCCAGCGCGACCGCGGCGGCCGCCGCGACCGAGCCGTCCCCGCCGGCGACCCCGAGCGCGCGCGCCCGGCCCGACCGCGCCGCCTCGCCGAGCAGCTCGGCGACGCCCCGGTCCTCCGACATCTCCAGCACCTCGGCGCGCGGCAGCAGGTCCCGGATGTCGGCGGCCGGGTCGTACCCCTCGTCGCCCGAGCGCGGGTTGACCGCGACGACCAGCCCCTCGCCCTCGGGCAGCGCCGGCGCGCTGTGCGCCGGCCGGACCCGCGCCGGCGTCCGCGGTCGCACCGCCCACCACTGCCGGCTGGCCGCCGCCACCGCCGTCCCCACGGCGAAGCCGGCCACGACGTCGCCGGGGTAGTGCACGCCCACGTGCACCCGGGAGTAGCCGACGCCGAGCGCCACGGGCGCGAGCGCGATCCCGGCCAGCGGGCTCTCCATCGCCACCCCGGTGGCGAACGCGGCCGCCGAGGCCGAGTGCCCGCTGGGGAAGGAGTGGGTGGTCAGGCTGCGCCGCAGCAGCCGGTGCTCGCCGTGCGAGGACAGGTCGGGACGGCGCCGGCCGAAGATCTGCTTGAGGACGGCGTTCACCACGCTGCTGGTCACCGCGAGCGAGCCGGTGCCGCGCAGCGCGGCCCGCCGCAGCGGCCCCTTGCGGGTGGCCATCAGCGCGGCGACGGCGAACCAGAGCAGGCTGTGGTCGGCGGCGGTGGACAGCCGGCGCAGCCAGCGGTCGGCGGGCGAGGCGGGGATCGCGCCGATCGCGGCGTGCAGGCGGGCGTCCCAGTGCCGCGGTGACCTCACGCGGCGACGGTAGTGGAGTGCGACGGCGCAGGTCAGCTGCTCCTTCGCACTCCGCTCAGGCCTTGCGGCGGGCCCGGTAGGCGGCGACCGTCGAGCGGCTCGCGCAGGTGTTCGAGCAGTAGCGGCGGCTGGCGTTGCGCGAGGTGTCGACGTAGACGTCGTCGCAGCCCTCGGCCGAGCACACGCCCAGCCGCTGCCAGCCGTGCTGCGCCACCACGTGGGACAGCCCCATCGCCACCGTGGTGGTCAACTGCTCGAGCACCGGCGCCCCGGGCTGGGAGTAGTGCAGGTGCAGCTCGCCGTCGTGGTCGGTGGCGTAGGGCTGCGGGTGGGCGCGGGAGAGCAGCGCGTTGAGCCGGTCGAGGACGTCGGCCTGCGTCTCCGCCAGCGCGACCGCGCGGACGAGGTCGGCGGTCTCGGCGGCGGCGCGGGCCTCGTCGGCACCGAGGTCGCGGGACGAGCCGGGGGAGAACCACTCGTCGTGCGCGACGAGGAAGTCGGCGGCCCAGGCGTCGGCGTCGCGGTCGGCGTTGGCCAGGTCGATGGCCAGCTCCACCGCGTTCGACGCGTAGGTGTCGTAGTTCATTTGACTCCCTACCTCCCGGCTCGATACCGTGGTCTGTAGGTGGTCAACCGTTGATGACCGCCTACACATTCCCCGTAGTGCTGAAACGAGTTCGACCGTGCGCGCGTACCTCTCCGTCTGGCGGCTGCCCTCCGCCCCCACCCTGCTGATCGGCGGCTTCGCCGGCCGCCTGCCCTCGGCCATGGTGCCGCTGGCGTTGCTGCTCATGGTGCAGCAGCAGACCGGTTCCTACGCGGTGGCCGGCCTGGCGGCGGCGACCCTGGGCATCGCCATGGCCGTCATGGCCCCGGTGCTCGGTCGGGTGGCCGACCGCCGCTCGCCGCGCCCGGTGCTCCTCGTCCAGGCGGCCGCCTACCCGGTGCTGCTCGCCGGGCTGGTCGCCGTCGTCCTCGCCGGGGCGCCGGCCGAGGCGATCGTCGCCGCCTCCGCCACGGCCGGCGCCGCGACCCCGCTGGTGAGCGGCACCGTCCGCGCGCTGTGGTCGCGGGTCGACCCGCGGGTGCGCCCGGCCGCCTTCGCCCTGGACGCCACCACCACCGAGCTGGTCTTCGTCGTGGGGCCGGCGCTGGTCGCCGGGCTCGCGGTGTTCGCCGCGCCGGCGGTCGCGGTGGCGACGGCGGGTGTGCTCGCGGTCGCCGGCGCCACCGGCATCGCGCTCTCCCGGGCGATGCGCGCCTGGCAGCCGGCCGAGCACGCGCAGACCGGCGTGTTCTCGACCGTCCGCGCCCCGGGCATGCCGCGCGTGCTGGTCAGCGGCGCGGCGCTGATGCTCGGCTTCGGGGCGCTCGAGGTCGCGATCCCGGCCTTCGCCGACGCCGCCGGGTCGCCGGGGATGTCCGGCGTCCTGCTGGCGGTCTGGTCGCTGGGCTCGGTCGCCGGCGGCCTGTGGTTCGGCGCCCGGGTGCTCAGCGTCTCGCTGCCGCGCCAGTACCGGTGGGGCCTGCTCGGGACGACGATCGGGCTGGCGCCGCTGGCCGCCGTCTCCAGCCCCTGGGTCCTCGGCGTGCTGCTCTTCCTGGGCGGCTCGGTGATCGCCCCGACGCTCACCGTGCAGAACTCGCTGGTGGGCTCGATCGCGCCGGCGCAGGCCACCACCGAGGCGTTCACCTGGCTGTCGACGGTGACGGTCGGGGCCTCGGCGGTCGGTGCGGCGCTGGGCGGCGCGCTCATCGAGAGCGCCTCGGGCGTCCCCGGCGCGCTGCTGCTCGCGGTCGCCGGCGCGGCCGTCGCCGTCGCCGTGACCCTCGTGCCCGGCCGCCGCGTCGTCGTCCCCGCTGCGCCGCGGGAGCGGCTGGTCACCTGACCGGGACGCGGACCCGGCCCGGACCCCCGGGCCGGGTCCGCACCGGGCGCTGGTAGTCTCTTCCGCGGTGGTTCCGGGGGGACTCGGACCCCGGGAGGCTTCGCCTAGTCCGGTCTATGGCGCCGCACTGCTAATGCGGTTTGGGTTAACCCCCATCCCGGGTTCAAATCCCGGAGCCTCCGCGCACGACAACTGAACACAGGCACCCGTAGCTCAACGGATAGAGCATCTGACTACGGATCAGAAGGTTAGGGGTTCGAGTCCCTTCGGGTGCACGTCTGGTTGAGACACCGATCTGCGCGCTTCCCCGACGGGGGAGGCGCGCAGATTCGTCTCCGGCCCCGGGTCGCCGCGCGGGAAGTGCTGGTCAGATCCCGGGCGGGTCCGATTTGCTCCGGCCGTGGCCCAGGTCTCCCGCCGAGGCCGGGCCGCGGTGCTCGGCGCCGCGCTGGCCGTCGTCCTGGCCACCGGCGTGACCGAGACGGCCGACGAGGGGGCGCCGGTGCCGCAGTCGGTGTCCCAGCCGGCGTCCCAGTCGACGCCTCGGTCGGCGCCGCAGCCGCCGCCCGAGCCGCCGCCCGAGCTGCCGCCCGTGACCTCCGTGCTGGTCGACGCCTCCGGCGACGGGGCCGCGCAGTACCGCGTGCCCGCCCTGGCCGTCACGGCCGCCGGCACGCTGGTCGCCTGCTACGACGCCCGCCGCGCGAGCCGGGCGGACCTGCCGAACACCATCGACGTCGTCTGCCGGCGCTCGACCGACGGCGGCCGGTCCTGGTCGCAGCGGCAGGTCGCCGCTCGGCACGGGGAGTCCGACGACCCCGCCCTGGCCTACGGCGTCGGCGACCCGAGCCTGCTCCTCGACCGCGAGACCGGCCGGCTGTTCCTCTTCCACATCGGCGCCCCGCCCGGCGTCGGGTTCTACTCCGCGGCGCCGGGCGACCGGCCCGACGACCGCGGCACGCTGCACCCCTGGTACCGGTACTCCGACGACGACGGCGTCACCTGGTCCGACACCGTCGACCTCACCGCGCAGCTCAAGACGCCCGAGACGGCCGGGATCATCGCCTCGGCCGGCAAGGGCCTGCAGCTGGCCGACGGCACGCTCGTCGTCCCCTACCTCTACCTCCGTGACGGCCTCGCGCACGCCGCGTACGGCGTCTCCGCCGACCACGGGGCCACGTGGCGGATGACCGCGCCGCTGCCCGGCCACGACGTCGACGAGCACAAGCTCGAGCAGCTCGCCGACGGGTCGCTGATCGACGTCGGCCGGCCCCGCGGCGCCGACCGCGCCCGGCTGCTCGCCACCGCGCCGACCGTGGACGGGCCCTGGACGGTGCCCGCGCCGCAGCCGGGCATGCCGGACCCGGGCTGCAACGGGGATGTCCTGCGCGTCGACCCCGACCCGGACTCCCCGCGCGCCGACTGGCTGCTCGCCTCGCACGCCAGTTCGCCCACCGACCGCCGGGACCTCGTCGTCCGGCTGTCCCGGGACGGCGGGCGGACCTGGCCGGCCGCCCTCGCCGTCACGACCGGCCCGGCGGGCTACTCGACGATGGTGCGGCTGCCCGGCGGCCGGTTCGGCCTGCTGTACGAGAGCGGCGAGCCGGACGGGCTGGTGTTCACCACGTTCTCGCTGGACGACTTCCCGGCCGGCTGACCCGGGGAGTCCCGTAGCGCAGGACCCGGGTCGGATGGGGGTGCTCCCCGATGGGCGGCGCCCCCGCTTCCCGGGAGGCTCGGCCCGCGGCTGTCGGGCTGGCCCGACACACCCCCCGCCAGCTGGCGGGATGGGACCGCGCGCCCGTGACCAGCAGATTCGGTGCCGGACACCCGTGCACCCAGACAGGAGACGACCATGCAGCGATCCGGCAACCTGGCCGGGCGGGTCGGGCGGTGGAGCGCCCGTCACCGCAGAGCCGCCGTGCTCGGTTGGCTGGCCTTCGTGCTGGCCGCCCTCGCCGTCAGCGCCCTCGTGCCGCAGGGGGAGCTGACCCCCGCGGAGCAGAGCCTCGGCGCGCCGGCCCAGGCCCGCCAGATCCTCGACGACAACGGCTGGGAGGAGCCGGCCTCGGAGATGGTCCTCGTCCAGCGGGACGCCGACGTCCCCGAGGCCGCCGCCACCGCCGCGCTGACCGACCTGGTCGCGGCGCTCCGGGCGACCCCCGAGGCGACGAACGTGGCCAGCCCGCTCGACGGCGCGCCGCTGGTCAGCGAGGACGGCCGCTCCGCCCTGGTCACCCTCGACATCGCCGGCGACCCCGAGACGGCCGACGAGCGGATCGGGCCGATCCAGGACGCCGTGGCCGCGGTCTCCGCCGAGCACGACGACGTCCGGGTCGAGCAGTTCGGCGGCACCAGCGCCGACCTGGCCCTCGGCGACACCCTCGACGAGGACTTCCAGCGCGCCGAGCTGCTGTCCATCCCGATCACGCTGGCCGTGCTGCTGCTGACCTTCGGCGCGCTGGTCGCCGCGGTGCTGCCGCTGGTGTTCGCGCTGACCGCGTTCGTCGGCGCGCTCGGGCTGCTCAGCCTGACCAGCCAGCTGTGGCACGTCGACCAGAGTGCGCAGATCGTCATGCTGCTGATCGGGCTGGCCGTCGGCGTCGACTACTCGCTCTTCTACCTGAAGCGCGAGCGGGAGGAGCGGGCGAAGGGCGCCGGCCCGGTCGACGCGCTCGACATCGCCGCCGCCACCTCCGGCCGGTCGGTGCTGATCTCCGGGATCACCGTCGTCGTCGCGATGGCCGGCATGTTCCTCACCGGGTTCTCCGCCTTCACCGGCGTCGCCTCGGCGACGATCCTCGTGGTCGCCATCTCGGTCGCCGGCTCGCTCACCGTGCTGCCGGCGATGATGGCCTGGCTCGGCGACCGGGTGGAGAAGGGGCGGCTGCCGTTCCTGCGCCGCCGGCCCGCCGACCGCCCCGGCCGGTTCTGGCCCGCCGTCCTCGGGATCGTGCTGCGCCGCCCGCTGGTGGCGGGGCTGCTGGCCGGGTCGGCGCTGGTCGCGCTCGCCGTCCCCGCGCTGTCGATGGACCTGCGCAACGAGAGCGTCACGGACCTGCCGCAGGACCTGCCCGTCATCCAGACCCACAACCGGATCTCCGAGGCGTTCCCCGGCGGGCCGTCGCCGGCGCAGGTGGTCGTCGAGGCGGACGACGTCGAGGCGCCGCAGGTGCAGGCGGCGATCGCCGACCTGCGCGAGCGGGCCCTGGCCAGCGGGCAGATGAACGACCCGATCGACGTCGAGACCAACGACGCCGGCACGGTCGCCGTGGTCAGCGTGCCGCTGGTCGGGGACGGCGAGGAGCAGGCCTCACGCGACGCGCTCGCCACCCTCGAGGACGACCTGGTGCCGGCCACGGTCGGCGCGGTCGACGGGGTGACCGCCGTGGTCAGCGGCGACACCGCCGACTCGGTGGCCTTCGACGAGCTGATGGCCGAGCGGACGCCGTGGGTGTTCGGGTTCGTCCTGGTGCTGGCCTTCGTGCTGCTGCTGGTCTCGTTCCGGTCGATCACCATCGCGGTCACCGCGATCGTGCTCAACCTGCTCAGCGTGGCCGCCGCCTACGGCGCGATGGTGCTGGTCTTCCAGGAGGGCGTCGGCGCCGACCTCATCGGCCTGGACCGCACCGGCGGCATCGTGAACTGGATCCCGCTGTTCCTCTTCGTGATCCTGTTCGGCCTGTCGATGGACTACCACGTCTTCATCCTCGGGCGGATCCGCGAGGGCCACGACCGTGGGCTGTCCACCCGCCGGGCGGTCGCGCACGGCATCACGTCCTCGGCCGGGGTGGTCACCAGCGCCGCGGTGATCATGGTGTTCGTCTTCCTGACCTTCGTCACGCTGTCGATGACCTCGATGAAGCAGATCGGCCTCGGGCTGGCGATCGCGGTGCTGCTCGACGCCACCGTCGTCCGGGCGGTGCTCGTGCCGGCGGTCATGCAACTGCTCGGGGACCGGAACTGGTACCTGCCGCGGTGGCTGCGCTGGCTGCCGGAGCTGCGGCACGACGACGCCGTCCCGGTCGCCGTCGCCGTCCCGGCCCCGCGCCCGGCCGAGGAGGTCCCGGTCCTGGTGGCCCGCGACTGACGTCGGTTCCCTCGACGAGATCTGCACACTCGACGGCATCAGGCGCTGCTGGCGACGACTGTGCAGATCTCGTCGAGGGGTCAGGGGGTGAGCCCGCTCACGGAGTGGGTGAGCGCGCGCAGCAGGTCCGCCAGCTGCGCGCGCTCGGCCGCGTCCAGGCCGGCCAGCAGCCGGTCCTCCAGCGCGATGTGCTCCTCGTAGACGGCGTCGATCCGGGCCAGCCCGGCCGGGGTGAGCTCGGCGTAGACCACCCGCCGGTCCTCGGCCGACCGCACCCGGCGGACCAGCCCCTCGGCCTCCAGCCGGTCGATGCGCAGCGTCGTCGCGGCCGAGGTGAGCAGGGTGGCCTCGGCCAGCTCGCCGGTGGTGCGCCGGTGCGGCGGGTCGGCGCGGCGCAGCTGGGAGAGCAGGTCGAACGCGGCCGGGGTGAGCCCGTGCCGCTCGTGCAGCCGGCGGACGGCGGCCCGCCGCATCAGGTCCAGGCGGGCGATCCGGCCGAACACCCCGATGCTGGCCGGGTCGACGTCCGGCCGCACCGCCGCCCAGCTCGCCACCACCGCGTCGACCGCGTCGTACTCCGCTCCCACCGCCGTCACCTCCGGTCCCTTGCCGCCAAGACATCTAAGGCCTAACAATGTAGGTACTTACACATCTTCGCGCGGCCGGGCCGTGGGGGGAAGGCAGGGAGACGCCATGGGCGAGCAGCAGCGGGTCGGCATCGTCGGCGGCGGCGTGGGCGGGATGGTGGCCGCCATCGCGCTGCGTCAGCTCGGCCGCGAGGTCGTCGTCTTCGAGCAGGCCGCGGCCCTGGGCCGGGTCGGCGCCGACATCAACCTGACGCCCAACGCCGTCAAGGCGCTCGACGGGCTCGGCGCGGGCGTGGGGGAGCGGCTGCGGGAGACCGCCGCCCGGCCGAGCCACCGGATCAGCCGCACCTGGGACACCGGCGAGGAGACCTCGCGGCTGGAGATGGGCGCCGCGGCCGAGGAGCGCTACGGCTCCCCGCAGCTGACCATCCACCGCGCCGACCTGCTCGACGCGCTCGTCCCCGCGCTGCCCGACGGCGTGCTCCGGCTGGGCTGCACCCTCACGGGGCTGCACGAGGACGGCGACCGCACCGTGCTCGCGTTCGCCGACGGCGGCAGCACCGCCGTCGACGTGCTCGTCGGCGCCGACGGCATCCACTCCGTCGTCCGCGAGGCGCTGCTGGGCCCCGAGCAGCCGGAGTTCACCGGGGTCGTCGCCTACCGCGCCGTCGTCCCGGCGCAGCGGCTGGCCGGCGTGCCCAACCTCGGCGCCTTCACCAAGTGGTGGGGGCCGGACCCGGCGACCCAGATCGTCACCTTCCCGCTCAACCGCGGCGAGGACGTGTTCGTCTTCGCCACCCGCCCGCAGGAGTCGTGGCGGGAGGAGTCGTGGACCGCCCCCGGCGACGTCGACGAGCTGCGCCGCGCCTACGCCGCCTTCCACCCCGAGGCCCGGGCCCTGCTCGACGCCTGCGACTCGGTGCTCAAGTCGGCGCTCTACGTCCGCGACCCGCTGCCGCGCTGGTCGGCCGGCACGCGCACCCTGCTCGGCGACGCCTGCCACCCGATGATGCCCTTCATGGCACAGGGCGCCGGCATGGCGATCGAGGACGCCGTCGTGCTCGCCCGCGCCCTGGCCGCGCACGAGCCGGCGGACGTCGCCGCCGCGCTGCAGGCCTATGAGGCCGCCCGCCGCCCGCGCACCGCCGACGTCCAGATCGGCTCCCGCGGCAACGAGTGGCTCAAGGTCGCCGGCAACGCCGACTGGGTCTACGCCTACGACGCCTGGACCGCGCCGCTCGGCTGAGGTCCCCGCCGCCGCGCCGAGCCCCGCCGGCCTCGGTGGGTGTGCAGTTCTCCACGCCATCGCCGGTCGACGACGTGGAGAACTGCACACCTCCGCCGTCGGCGGCGGCCCGGCGACCGACGCCGCCACGGTCGGCCGGGCGATGTAGCGCGCGTCACGGTCGGGTAACGAATGAGTTCCCTCCCGACGAACCCTTGACGGTTCCGGAATCCCGTCGTTTGGATGCCTCACATCACAGCATCTGAGATCAAAGATGCTTGGAGCTGTGGTTCTTGATCATCGGAGACCGGGTCGTGACTCGGCCCGGCGGCGCGGCGGACCCGACGACGGGAGCTAGGCGTGGCTGATCTCTACCAGGACGCGCTGCGGCGGGTGCTGTTCCGGCTGGACGCGGAGACCGCGCACGACCTCGCGGTGCGTTCGCTGCGGATCGAGCAGCCGTGGCGATTGATGAGCCGGCGGCTGCGCGTCCAGGACCCCCGGCTGCACACCACGCTGGGCGGGCTGACGCTGGAGAACCCCGTCGGCGTCGCCCCCGGCATCGACAAGAACGCCAAGATCGTCTCCACGCTGCAGGACCTGGGCTTCGGCTACGTGATGGTCGGCTCGATCCTGCCGGGTGAGCGGCCGGGCAACCCCCGGCCGCGCGTGCTCCGCTACCCGGAGCAGGAGTCGCTGATCAACTGCTACGGCCTGCCCAGCGACGGCCTCGAGCGGTGCGTCGCGCGGCTGCGCCGAGCCCGGCGCGGCGTGCCGGTCGTGGCGAACATCGACGCGCCGACCGTCGAGCAGTACGTCCGTTCGCTCGAGGCCGTGCAGCCCTACGTCGACGCCGTCGAACTGGGCCTGCAGTGCCCGAACAACACCGACGACCCGGGCAACTTCCACACCCCCGCGGTGTTCGAGGAGCTCATCGGCGCGGTGATGGAGCGCCGCACGAAGCCGATCCTCGTGAAGATGGTCGCCTGGCAGAGCACCCAGGACCGCGACAACCGCCTCGACCTGATCGACCGCGGCGTCCGGCTGGGGGTCGGCGGCTTCACCATCCCCGGTACCTGGAGCCAGAGCGAGCAGCGCCTGTCCATCGGCCGCGGGCACGTCTCCGGCCGGATGGCCTTCAGCAAGACCGTCGAGACGGTGCGGGCGATCCGCGAGGTGACCGGCGACCGGGCCAGCATCAAGGCACTCGGCGGGATCTCCTCCGGCCGCGACGCCTACGAGGTGATCCAGGCCGGCGCCGCCACGGTCGAGCTGCTCAGCGCCTTCGTGTACCAGGGCTGGCGGGTCGCCGAGCGGATCAACACCGAACTCCTCGAGATCCTCGACCGCGAGCAGATCCCGAGTCTCGCGGCGCTCCGGGGCAGTGCCCCGGCCGCTGCGGCCAGCGTTGCAGCCGTGCCGTCGGACGCCGAGCCCGGCGTCCGGGCCTGAGGGAGAGGGATCCCGCGTGAAGTCGAGCAGAGCAGTCCTGGCGCTCGTCGCCTCCGCCGCGCTGGCGCTGTCGGCCTGCGGAGGGGACGACGACCCGTCGTCCTCGTCCTCCGGCAGCGGCGGGAGCGGCGGGGGCAACGGCGAGCCGGAGGTCACCGAGCTGACCGTCGGCGCCCTGCCGATCTCCGACTACGCCGCCGTGTACTGGGCGCAGGAGAACGGGTTCTTCGAGGAGGAGGGCCTCGACATCACCATCGAGCCGGTGCCCAGCGGTGCGCAGAGCGCCCAGATGGTCGCCACCGGCGACCTGGACATCGGCTACTCGCACACGATCGCGACGTCGATCGGCACCCAGAGCGGCCTGCCGATCAAGGTGATCGCCGTGACCAGCGCGCTGGGCCCGAACACCCTCAGCATCTACGTGGACCCGAGCTCCCCGATCCAGTCGGTCGAGGACCTCGAGGGGCAGACGATCGGGATCAACGCGCTCAACACGGTCGGCGACATCACCTTCCGCAACATGATCGCCGAGGACGGCCTCGAGGTGGAGCCGAACTGGGTCGAGGTGCCCTTCCCCGAGATGCTCAGCGGCGTCCAGTCCGGGTCGATCGACGCCGGGTACGCGCCGGAGCCGTTCAACTCGGCGGCCCGCCTCGCCGGCATGCGCGAGGTGGTCAACCTCATCGAGGAGGGCGGCCCCAACGACGGGCTCGCGGTCGCCAACTTCGTCGCCAGCGACCAGTTCATCGGCGAGAACCCGAACACGGTGGCCGCCTTCGTCCGCGCGCTGTACGCCGCCGGGGCGGACATCACGGCCAACGAGGCCGGGTTCCGCGAGTGGCTGCCCGGCGTCATCAACGTCGACCCCGACGTCGCCCAGAGCATGGGGCTGCCGTACTTCATCGACCACACCGACGTCGACCAGCTGCAGCGGGTGGCCGACGTCCTGATCGACCAGGGCCTGCTCGAGGACGGCTACGACGCCGCGGAGTACACCTACACCGTCGACGGCTGACCCCGTCGTCCCCGGCTGCCCGGCCCGGTCGCGCCCTCCGGCGCGGCCGGGCCGGGGCCGTGGGAGGCGGGGAGCGGGAAGGAGTGCACGTGTCGACGGCGACCCCGGTGCGCTGGACGCGGTACGTGGGCGCGTGGCTGGCCATCGGCAGCTCGCCGGGCGCGCTGGTGCTCGGCGCGCAGCTCGCCGACGAGGGCGGTCCGCTCCCGCTGGTCTGGGTGCTGCCCGGCATCGCCCTGATGACGGCGCTGCTGGTGCTGCACGGCCGGCTCGGCCTGCGCCCGCCGATCGGCTCCGGCCGCACGTTCGCCGAGCTGAGCCGCGACTACCTCGCGACGCCCGCCCGGACGGCGGTGGGCCTGCTGGTCGCCGCCGGCATGGTCGGCTGGGTCGGCTTCGGGATCGGCATCGGCGGGGAGTCGCTGGCCCGCGTCGCCGACCTGCCCCGGCCGGTGTGCGCCCTGGCGATCGGGGCGCTCGTCGGCGGCCTGGCCCTCAGCGACCCGCGGCTGTGGAACCGGGTCGCGGTGGGCACGACGGTCGCCACCCTGCTCGCCGCGCCGCTGCTCCTGCTCGGCGTCGACCGGGTGCCGGCGCCGGTCACCACCACCGCCGGCGACGGCGCCGCCGCCCTCGTGCTGCTGGCCGCCTTCGTCGGCTACGTCGCCGTGTTCATGCTCCGCTCGCCGGACTTCACCGCGGGGCTGGCGCACCCGGCCGGGCTGCTGGCCTGCGTCGCCGCGCTCGTGGTGCCGGCGCTGGGCCTGGTCCTGGTGGGCGCGGCCCTGCAGTTGTCCGGGGACGCCGGGGGAGACGCCACCCTGGCCGCGGTCGCCGCGATGCGGCTGGGCGCGGTGCCGGTGGGCGACCTGCTGGTCGCCGTCGCGGTCCTGGCGCCGGCGATCGCGGCGGCCTACTCCGGCGGCCTGGCGCTGCGCACGTTCACCGGCGCCCGGCCGCGGGCGGCCACCGCCGTCATCACCGCGCTCGGCCTGCTGCTGGGCCTGCTGGCCTTCCACCGCGTGCTCGTCGACTGGCTCGCCGTCCTGGCCGGGATCGCCCCGCCGCTCGCGGTGCCCTTCTGGTTCGAGGCCGCCCGGCGGCGCCGGGGCCGGGCCGCCCGGCGGATCCCCGCCGCGGTCTGGCTCCCGCCGGCGGCGGCCGGCGGGGCGCTCATGGTCGCCGGCGTCCCCGGGGCGCCGCTGCTGGCGCTCGCGGCGGCGGTCGTCGTGTCGGCGGGCTGGGCGCTCGCCGGCTGGCGCGGCGAGCCGGCCGCGAACAGGCAGTTCGTGCCACCAGAGGTGCGCTGAGTCACACCGGTGACGCCCTGTGTTGCCAGACGATTAAATACCAAGACTCTTTGCGCTCAGCTATTGACGGCTCGCGGAATTCCCGGCGACCATCTGTCTACGGATGTGGCCCGTCCCACTACGGCGCCCACCGGTCACAGGAGGGAGATCCGGTGAAACTCCTGCACGAGCCGCTGAGCGGCCGCGCGCAGGCCGTCCTCGGCGTCGTCGGCGTCATCGGCACCGCAGCGGTCTGGGAGGCGGTCATCCGCTCCGGGCTGCTCGACGTGCCCGGCCTGCCGCTGCCCACCGGCGTGGTGAGCGGCGTCGGTGACCTGCTACCGGACAGCACCTTCTGGGACGCCGTCCTGTTCACCATCGGCGAGTGGATGCTCGGCCTGCTCATCGCCACCGTCGTCGGCGTCCTGGTCGGCGGCCTCATGGGCGCCTTCCGCAGCGTCTTCGTCGCCTTCGAGTGGCCGGTGGAGTCCTTCCGGGTCCTGCCGTCGGTCGCCATCGGCCCGATCCTCGTGCTGGTCATCGGCCAGGGGATGCTGCCGCTGGCGCTCACCGTGGCGCTGGCCTGCGTCTGGCCGATCCTGCTGAACACCATGTACGGCGTCCGCAGCACCGACACCACCGCCGTCATGACCGCGAAGAGCTTCGGCAACGGCGACCTCGCAGTCCTGCGGAAGATCAAGATCCCGAGCGCGCTGCCGTTCGCCTTCACCGGCGTGCGCATCGCCGCCTCGATCGGCCTGCTGGTGGCCGTCAGCGCCGAGCTGCTCATCGGCAACGGCTCCGGCATCGGCGGCTACATCCTCGCCAACACCGCCAACGCGACCAGCCTCGACCTGGTCTACGCGGCCACGCTGGTGGCCGGCGTCCTCGGCGTCGTCGTCAACCTGGTCATGGCCCGGCTCGACGACGTGCTGTTCGGCTGGAAGAAGGGGCTGGCCCAGTGACCATCCAGCAGGGCGCCGACGTCCACGTCCCGCTCAGCGCGCCGGAGTCCGAGGCCGTCGAGGAGCGCGCCGCCGTCGGGCGCCCGCCGCGCAAGAAGGTGCGCGCGGGCTTCCCCTGGCCGGTCTCGGTCCTGCTCCGCCTCGTCGTCCCGGCCGCGATCCTGCTGGTCTGGTGGCAGCTGTCGCAGGACCAGCGGATCGGGCTCTTCGTCAAGGACCCGGTGACCTCCTTCCAGCGGTTCACCGAGGACTTCCTCTCCGGCGACGCGTCCCGCTTCTTCCTCGGCGACGCCACCTTCGACCACCTGTTCCCCAGCGTGGGGCGGGCGCTCGCGGGCCTCGGCATCGCGATCGTCGTCGGCGTCGTCGTCGGCGTGCTGCTGGGCATCTCGCCGGTGGCCACCGCGCTGTTCCAGCCGATGGTGCACCTCGGGCGGTCGCTGCCCAGCCCGGCGCTGCTCGGCGTCTTCTTCTTCCTGTTCGGCACCGGCGCCTCGCCGAAGATCTTCCTGATCGCCTTCAGCGTGGTCTGGCCGATCCTGCTCAACACGATCGACGGCGTGAGCTCCATCGGGCAGACCCGCGCGCAGGCCGCGCAGGTCTTCCGGATCCCCGGCCGGGACGTGCTGTTCCACATCGTCCTGCCCGGCGCCTCGCCGAAGATCTTCGCCGGCATCCGGACGTCGCTGTCCTTCGCGCTGATCCTGATGATCATCTCGGAGCTGCAGAAGTCCGAGAACGGGCTGGGCTACCTGCTCATCCAGTCCCAGCGGACCTTCGACTACGCCGGCTTCTGGGCGGTCCTCATCGTCCTGGTGATCCTCGGCGTGGCCTTCAACTTCATCTTCCTGGCAATCGAGCGACGCGTGCTCGCCTGGCACCGAGGAGCGACCCAGCAGAATGACTGAGGCCCGAGTGACCCAGAACCCAGTGCCCACCAGCGCAGGCAGCGCCGAGCTCCTGCTCGAGGGCGTCTCCCGCAGCTACGGCGACAACCTCGCCGTCCGCAGCATCACCGCCGAGGTCCCGGCCTCCAAGATCAGCGTCATCGTCGGCCCGTCCGGCTGTGGCAAGTCGACCCTGCTCCGGATCATCTCCGGCCTGGACGAGCCCACCGCGGGCCAGGTCCAGTTCGAGGGCACCCCGGTCGCGGGCGTCCCCGAGGGGCTGGCGATGGTCTTCCAGGACTACTCGCGCTCGCTGTTCCCCTGGATGCGGGTCGACAAGAACGTCGCCTTCCCGATCAAGCACCTGCCGGCCAAGGAGCGGGCCGAGCGCGTGCGGTTCGCCATCGAGGAGGTCGGGCTCTCCGGCAAGGAGAAGCTCTACCCCTGGCAGATGTCCGGCGGCATGCAGCAGCGCGTGGCGATCGCCCGCGCGCTGGCCAGCCACCCGAAGCTGCTGCTGATGGACGAGCCGTACGCCTCGGTGGACGCGCAGACCCGCGCCGACCTCGAGGACCTGCTCATGCGGATCCAGGCCGAGCTCGGCATCACGGTCCTGGTGGTCACCCACGACATCGACGAGAGCGTCTACCTCGCCGACCGGATCATCGTGCTGTCGGCGCCGCCGAGCGTCGTCGCCGAGGTCATCGACGTCGACCTGCCGCGGCCGCGCGACCACATCGCCACCAAGACCGACCCGCGGTTCGTCGAGATCCGCGGGCACGTGACCCGGCTGCTCCGCAGCAAGGAGCAGGCGGCTCCCGCCTGACCACCGGCGGTCCTCCCGGACCGCCGTCCGCGCGGCCGGGCCCCCGCCGCGCACGCACAGTCGATCGAGCACTCAGCTTCTGAGAGTCGGAGGAGATACATGAGGTTCCGGGGAGCGATCGCAGGCGCGACCGCGTTCGCCATGCTGGGTCTGGCCGCCTGTGGCGGCGACGACGACGGCGGCGGCGACTCGGGCGGGGGTGGCGGCTCGTCGGACGGCGGGCTGGAGACCACCGAGATCACCGTCGGCGCCCTGCCGCTGGCCGACTACTCCGCGCTGTACTGGGCGCAGGAGAACGGCTTCTTCGAGGAGGAGGGCCTCACGGTCACCCTCGAGCCGGTCCAGGGCGGCCCGCAGGCGGCGCAGAGCGTGGCGACCGGCGAGCTCGACATGAGCTTCTCCAACACGATCTCCACCTCGATCGCCGCGCAGAGCGGGCTGCCGATCAGGACCGTCGTCCTCACCAGCGCCCTCGGCGCCGGCGGCCTGTCGGTCTACGTCACCCCCGACTCGCCCATCCAGGACCTCGAGGACCTCGACGGCGCCACGATCGGCATCAACGCCACCAACAACATCGGCGACGTGACCCTGCGCAACCTGCTCAACGAGGAGGGCCTCGAGGACGTCGAGCCCACCTTCGTCGAGGTGCCCTTCCCGGAGATGCTCTCCGGCGTCCAGGCCGGGTCGATCGACGTCGGCTACTCGCCGGAGCCGTTCTCCTCGGCCGCGCTGGCCGCGGGCATGCGCGAGATCGTCGACCTGACCGACCCGTCGGGCCCGAACGTCGGCCTCGCGGTGTCGAACTTCATCGCCAGCGACCAGTTCATCGAGGCCAACCCGAACACGGTCGCCGCGTTCGCCCGGGCGATGTACGCCGCCGGCCAGGACATCGTGGCCAACGAGGCCGACTGGCGCACCTGGCTGCCGACGATCGCCCAGGTCTCCCCGGAGGTGGCGGCGGAGATCGCGCTGCCGGAGTTCCTCGCCGAGACCGACGTCGACCGCATCCAGGAGGTCGCCGACATCCTCATCGAGCAGGACCTGCTCGAGGACGGCTACGAGGCGGCCGACGACACCTACGTCGCCGAGAGCTGACGCACCGGATGACCACCCGCGCCGCTGACGCCTCCCGCTCCCCGGGCACCGCCGGTCCGACCGGCACGCCCGGGCTCCGGGTGGCCCTGCTGGGCCACGGCGCCATCGGCCGGGTGGTCGCCCGGGAGCTCCTCGCGGGGGCGGTGGACGGCGCCACGCTGGTGTCCGTCGTGACCCGCTCGCCCGCGCCGGGGCTCCCGGTGCCCCGGCTCCCGCTGGCCGAGGCGGTCGCGGCCGCGGACGTCGTCGTGGAGTGCGCCGGCTCCGCCGCCCTCGTCGAGGCGGTCGAGCCGGTGCTCTCCGCCGGCCGCGACCTCGTGGTCAGCTCGGTCGCCGGGCTGCTGGACCCCCGGCTGGCCGGGCGGCTCGGCGAGCTGGGCCCCGGCCGGCTGCGCTGCACCCACGGGGCGCTGGGCGGCCTGGACCTGCTCGCCTCGGCGGCCGCCGTCGGCGGGCTGGACCGGGCGGTGCTGCGGACCACCAAGAAGCCGGCCGCCCTCGTGCAGCCGTGGATGGACGAGGCCGAGGCCCGCCGCGTCCGGGAGGCGACCGGCGACGTGCTCGTCTTCGCCGGCACCCCGGCCGAGGCGGCCCGCCTCTTCCCGCAGTCGCTCAACGTGGCCGCCGCCCTGGCGCTGGCCGTCGGGGACCCGGACGTCGTCACCGTGCAGCTGCACGCCGACCCGGCGGCCGAGCTCACCACCCACCGCATCGAGGCGTCCGGGCCGCAGGGCTCCTACACGTTCGAGGTGCAGAACCGGCCGAGCCCGGACAACCCGCGCACCAGCGCGGTGGTGCCGTACTCGATACTCCGCACGCTGAGCGGGCTCACCGCCCGGCCCCCGCTGATCGCCTGAGTCCGCCGTGCTCCGCCCCTTGACCGTGGCGGGCACCACTCCTACCCTCATCAGTATATCTCTGAGCGCTAAGAAGATGAGCACTCAGAGGGGTACCACCGAAGGAGCTCCCATGACCGACCGGCTGGAACTCGAGCGGGACGTGCCGAACGCCGCCGCCG
Source organism: Blastococcus sp. SYSU D00868 (assembly GCF_054050575.1). Lineage (NCBI taxonomy): Bacteria > Bacillati > Actinomycetota > Actinomycetes > Geodermatophilales > Geodermatophilaceae > Blastococcus > Blastococcus sp. SYSU D00868. Next base: position 160,470 of record NZ_JBJGZO010000003.1, on the reverse strand, counting down.
AGCGGTCGTTCCCCGTCGCCGGACTGCAGGCGTCGCTGCGCGACGAGATCCTCGTCGCCGGCCGCTGGCAGCGGGGGAGCGGCGAGCCCATCGAGTCGGTCGACCCGGCCACCGGCAAGGTCTTCGCCACCCTGCACGGGGCGACCGTCGAGGACGTCGACCGCGCCGTCCGCGGCGGCCTGCGCGCCGCCGCCGAGTCCGGGTGGACGGCGATGCTGCCGCACGAGAGGGCCCGGGTGCTCTACCGCATCGGCGAGGCCCTCGAGCGCGACGCCGACACGATCTCGGCGCTGCAGACCCTCGACACCGGCAAGACCCGCGGCGAGACCAGGGCGCTGTGCCTGAGCGCGGCCAACACCTTCCGCTACATGGCCGCCACGCTGGAGACGATGGTCGGGGACATCACCCCCTCCCGCGGCGCCTACCTGACCTTCGCCACGTGGGAGCCGATGGGCGTCGTCGGCGCCATCACCCCGTGGAACTCGCCGATCGCCAGCGACGCGCAGAAGATCGCCCCCGCGCTGGCCGCCGGCAATGCCGTCGTCTCCAAGCCGCCGGTGTGGGCGCCCTGGGTGACCCTGCACCTGGCGCGGCTGGCCGAGGAAGCCGGCCTGCCCGCGGGCCTGCTGTCGGTGCTGCCCGGGCCGGGCCGCACCGTGGGCGAGGCGCTGGTGGCCCACCCGGAGATCTCCAAGATCAGCTTCACCGGCGGCACCTCCACCGGCAAGCACCTCGGCGAGGTCGCCGCCCGCAAGGTCATGCCGGTCACCCTGGAGCTCGGCGGCAAGTCGCCGACGATCGTCTTCCCCGACGCCGACCTCGACCAGGCCGTCGCCGGCGTGGTCTACGGGATCTTCTCCTCGACCGGGCAGAGCTGCATCGCCGGCTCGCGGGTGTTCGTGCACCGCGACATCGCCGAGGAGTTCACCGCGCGTCTGGTCGCCGCCACCGAGCGGCTCGTCGTCGGCCCCGGCGACGACCCGCGCACCCACGTGGCGCCGATGATCACCCACTCGCACCGCGACGGCGTGGCCCGCATGGTGGACGACGCCGTCGCCGCCGGCGCCACCGTCCTCACCGGCGGCCGGGTGCCCGAGCACGAGGAGCTCGCCGCCGGCGCGTACTACCTGCCGACGATCCTCACCGGCGTCGCCAACGGCGACCGGATCTGCCAGGAGGAGGTCTTCGGCCCGGTCGCGGTCCTGATGACCTTCGACGACGAGGACGACCTGGTCGCGCAGGCCAACGACACCGTCTTCGGCCTCGCCGCGGGCATCTGGACCCGCGACTTCCCCCGCGCCTGGCGGGTCGCCAGGGCCGTCAAGGCGGGCACGGTCTGGGTGAACACCTACAAGCAGTTCAGCATCTCCACCCCGTTCACCGGGCTGAAGGAGAGCGGCATCGGCCTGGAGAAGGGCCGCGACGGGATCCGCTCGTACATGCACCAGAAGTCCATCTACGTCGACGTCAGCGGGCACCCGATCCCGTGGGGCGCCCCCGGAGGGTTCGAGCGATGAGCACGAGCACGCAGATCAGCGGCGCACACCCCTACAGCCCGGCGTTCGCCGTCGGCGACCTCGCCTTCGTCTCCGGCGCCCTGTCGGTGGACGCCGACGGCGTCGCCGTCCCCGGCCGCACCGAGGCGATCGAGGCGGCCACGGCCCGGCTCTCCGAGCGGCTGGAGACCGTCGGCATGCACCTGGCCGACGTCGTGAAGACGACGTACTTCGTCACCGACCTCAGCCTGCGGGCCGAGGCCAACGCCCACTACCAGCGGGTGTTCGCCGAGCCGCGGCCGGCGCGCAGCTTCGTCGAGGTGGCGGGCCTGCCCTACGGGGCGACCGTCGAGATCGAGGCGATCGCGCACCGCGGTCGCCCCCACTGACCAGCAGCCCACGCAGAGACCAGAGGAGAACCGCAGTGACCACCGAGCAGACCACCTCCCAGGGCACGGACCTCGAGCAGCTCATCGACTCCTGCCTCGCCACCGCGGAGAGCCGCTACGAGGACTGGGACACCCTCGGCTTCCAGGCGGCCAAGGGCGGCGACAAGTTCCGGCGCGCCCAGATCCGCTACATCGGCTCCGGCGCCACCGGCGACCACTCGACCGACACCCGGGTGCTGCAGGCCGAGCACTTCACCTTCTCGAACATGCTGCTGCCGGCCGGCTGCGTGGGCCCCGAGCACACCCACCACGACGTGGAGGAGGTCTTCTACGTCCTCCAGGGGAAGGTCGAGTTCGCCGTCCACGACGTCGAGGACGGCACCAAGAAGGCGACCCGCGTGCTGGGCTACCGCGACCTGCTGCGCGTGCCGGCCGGCGTGCCCCGCTCGCTGCGGACCGTCAGCGAGGAGGACGCGCTGATCTGCGTGATCATCGGGACCCCGAAGCCGCAGCTGCCGACCTACCCGCCGTCGTCGGAGATGTACGGCGTCACCCGCTGACGCGGACCTGATCGACACCTGACCCACACCACCACACCACCGCGGCCGAGTCCTGCCGCATCGAGCCGAGCTGGGGAGTCCGGGCATGGAGAGGAACCTCGCGGGCGAGGACGGGCGGCACACGCTGCGCGTCCAGCAGAAGACCTACGAGGCCGACGGCATCACGAGCGTGACGCTGGTCGACCCCTCGGGCGCCGCCCTGCCCACCTGGAAGCCGGGTGCCCACCTGGCCCTGCACCTGCCCAACGGGCTGGTGCGCGAGTACTCGCTGTGCTCGGACCCCTCGGACTCGACCCGGTGGACGGTGGCGGTGCTGCGCACCCCCGACTCGCGCGGCGGCAGCACCTGCGTGCACGACGCGCTGTCGGTCGGGGCGCACATCGCCGTCGACGGCCCGCGCAACGCCTTCCACCTCGAGGAGGCGCCCAAGCACTTCCTCATCGCGGGCGGCATCGGGATCACCCCGATCATCACCATGGCCCGCGAGCTGGAGGCCCGCGGCGCCGACTGGGCGATGCTCTACACCGGCCGCAGCCGGCAGGGGATGGCCTTCCTCGAGGCCGTCGAGGCGCTGCCCCGCGAGCGGGTGCACGTGCACGTGGACGACGAGAACGGCCGCTACCCCGACCTCAAGGCGATCCTGCACAGCCAGGACCCGCGCACCCTCGTCTACTGCTGCGGCCCCACCCCGCTGATGGACGCCGTCGCCGAGGCCATGGAGGACCCCTCCCTGCTGCGGCTCGAGCGGTTCAAGGCCCCCGAGCGCGTCGTCCCCGAGGGGGAGGTCGACGAGGCGTTCGACGTCGTCCTGGCCTCCACCGGCGAGCGGATCCCCGTCGGCCCCGAGATCTCCGTCCTGCAGGCGCTGGAGGACGCCGGCGTGCCGGTCGACTCCTCCTGCACCGAGGGCATCTGCGGCACCTGCGAGACGAAGGTGGTCAGCGGCGACGTCGACCACCGCGACTTCCTCATGACGGCCGAGGAGCACGAGGCCGCCGGGACGATGATGGTCTGCGTCTCCCGCTGCCGCTCCCGCGAGCTCGTCCTCGACCTCTAGGGGCCTTCGGTCCCGGCCGCCTGCAGGGCCCCGCCGCGAGCTTGCGAGCGGTGGGGGGCAGGGGGTCCTTCCTCTCACCAAGGAGACGTCATGAGCAGCCACCGCGTGCACTACGCCGACCAGCCGGTCGTCCGGCTGCGCGCCCTGCGCTCGGTCACCCTCGGGGTGCCCGACCCGGTCACCTCGAAGGACTTCTACAGCGAGGCCTGGGGGCTGGGGGTGTCCGACGCCGACGACGGCGCCGGCCGCTTCTGGCTGCGCGGCACCGGCGAGGAGCACCACGTCCTCGAGCTGCAGCAGACCGAGCAGAACTCCCTCGGCGGGGTCAGCTTCGCCGTCGGCACCCGCCGCGAGATCGACGACGCCGCCCGCCGGCTGACCGACCTCGGCATCCCGCTGCTGCGCGAGCCCGGCCCCTACGACGACGCCGCCGGCGGCTACGGCATGGCCCTGGTCGACCCCGAGGGCCGGGTGGTGGAGCTGGCCGCCGACGTGAACGCCGTCGTCCGGCAGGACCAGGGCGGGTACGCGGCGCTGCCCAAGAAGCTGGCGCACGTCGTCCTCAACACCGTCGACATCGACCGCGCCACCGCCTTCTACTGCCAGGTGCTGGGCATGCGGATCTCCGACTGGTCGGAGCACCAGATGTCGTTCCTGCGCTGCAACCCCGAGCACCACGTCATCGCCTTCAACCAGGCCCCGTGGACGTCGATCAACCACGTCGCCTACGAGATGGCATCGGTCGACCACTTCATGCGCGGCATCGGCAGCCTCAAGGTGCACGGCGTCACGCCGCAGTGGGGCCCCGGCCGGCACGGCCCCGGCGACAACACGTTCTCCTACTACACCGACCCGGCGCAGCTGGTCTGCGAGTACACCTCCGAGGTCATCCAGGTCGACGAGGACTCCTGGCTGTGCCGCACCTGGCGGCGCACCCCCGAGCTGTCCGACCAGTGGCGCACTGCCGGCCCGCCCAGCACGTCGGTCCGCTCGGCGATGGCCGGCATCCCCGACGCCGGCGCCCGCGGGCTGGTCGACGCCAAGCCCGGCTACTTCCTGCCCGTGTCCGCCGACAACGGGGCCGGCCTCGGGGTCGGGGTCGAGGCCTGACGTGTCCGCTCCCGTCCGCACCCGCCTGGCCGGGGGGCTCGCCGTCACCGAGGAGGGGGCCGGCCGCCCGGTCCTCCTGCTGCACGGCATCGGCGGCAGCGCGGCCTCCTGCGCCGGCCTGGCCGGCGCGCTGGCCGCGGCCGGCGCCCGGGCGATCGCCTGGGACGCCCCCGGCTACGGGGAGTCGCCCGACCCGGCCGGCCCGGACGACGTCGACTACCCCGCCCGCGTCATGGCGCTGCTCGACGAGCTCGGGCTCGACCGGGTCGACCTGTTCGGCACCTCCTGGGGCGGCGTGATCGCCACGCAGGTCGCCGCCCGGCACCCCGAGCGGGTGCGCACCCTGGTGCTCGCCGACTCCACCCGCGGCTCGGGCACGAGCCCGGACAAGGCCGCCGCCATGCGGGCGCGGATCGCCGACCTCGCCGAGTCCGGGGCGCGCGCCTTCGCCGCCGCCCGCGCGCCGCGGCTGGTCGCGCCCGGCTGCGACCCCGCGGTGGCCGACGCCGTCCGCGCCGAGATGGCCCGGGTGCGGCTGCCCGGCTACTCCGGCGCCGCCGAGTTCATGGCCGCCACCGACACCGCCGCCCTGCTCCCGGCCATCGCCGTCCCGACGCTGGTGCTGGTGGGCGAGCACGACGTCGTCACCGGCGTCGAGGAGTCCCGGCTGCTGGCCGCGCGCATCCCCGGCGCCCGGCTCGTCGTCGTCCCCGGGGCCGGGCACGCGGCCCTGACCGAGAAGCCGGCCGAGGTCGCGGCCGCCGTCCTCGCCCTGTGGTCGGTGGCCCCGTGAGCCGGCTGACCGTCGTCACCGGCGCCGCGCGCGGCCTGGGCCGGGTGATCGCCGAGACCCTCGCCGCCGCGGGCGACCGGCTGGTGCTGGGCGACATCCGCGGCGAGCTGCTCGAGCAGACCGCCGCCGAGCTGCGCGCCGGCGGCGCCGAGGTGCACGCGCAGACGCTCGACATCGCCGACCCGCACTCGGTGGCCGCGCTGGCCGAGTGCACCGAGTCCCTCGGCGGCGTCGACGCGCTGGTGAACAACGCCGCGCTGGCCGACGGCGTCGGCGGCGCCACCTTCTGGGACCTCGACGTCGAGGCCTTCCGCCGGATCATGACCGTCAACGCCCTGGGCACCTGGCAGGTCGCCGCCCGGCTGGTGCCGCAGATGCTGGAGAAGGGCGCCGGCGCCATCGTCAACATGGCCTCGGACACCGCGATCGACGGCTCGCCCCGGCTCGTGCACTACGTCGGCTCCAAGGGCGCGGTCATGTCGATGACCCGCACGATGGCCCGGGAGGCCGGGCCGCACGGCGTCCGCGTCAACGCCGTCGCTCCCGGGATCATCCGGGTCGAGGCGACCGCGGGGATCCCCGAGTCGCGCTACCAGGTCTACGCCGACCGGCGGGCGCTCAAGCGCGAGCAGACCCCGCAGGACGTCGCCGACCTCGTCGCCTTCCTGCTGTCGGAGAAGGCGGGCTTCATCACCGGCCAGGTCGTGGCCGTCGACGGCGGCTTCGTGATGCCGCAGTGAAGGGGCGCTGAGATGGACCTGCAGCTGAGCGGGCGCACCGTCGTCGTCACCGGGGCCAGCTCCGGCGTCGGCCTGGCCACGACCCGCCTGCTGGTGGGGGAGGGGGCGTCGGTCGTCGCCTCCGCCCGGGACCTGGACCGCCTGCAGTCCGCCGTCGGCGCGCTGCCCGGCCCCGGCAAGGTGCACGCCGTCGCCTGCGACGTCGTCGACCGAGCCTCGGTCGAGGCGATGGTCGCCGAGGGCGTCGACGTGTTCGGCGGGGTGGACGGCGTGGTGTGCAACGCCGGCCGCTCCCTCATGGCGCCGATCAGCGACACCACCGACGACCAGATCCGCGAGGAGCTGGAGCTCAAGGTGTTCGGCGCCTGGAACGTCGTCCGCGCCGCCCGCCCGCACCTGGCCGCCTCCGACGCCGCCTCGGTGGTCAACGTCAACGCGATACTGGCCAAGCAGCCGGAGACGCGGCTGGCGATCACCTCGGCGGCCCGCGCGGCGCTGCTCAACCTCACCCGGACGCTGTCGGCGGAGCTCGCGGCCGAGGGGATCCGGGTCAACTCGGTCGCCCTCGGGCTGGTCGACACCGGCCAGTGGCGGCGGCGCTACGAGGCCGCCGGCACCGGGCAGAGCTACGAGGAGTGGAGCGCCGAGATCGCCGCCGACCGCGGCATCGCCCTCGGCCGGTTCGGCCGCGCCGAGGAGGTCGCCTTCCCGATCGTCAGCCTGCTGTCACCCCTGTCCTCCTACTGCACCGGCGCCACCGTCGACGTCGGCGGCGGCATCTCCCGATACCTGTGAGTGAGGACCCCCGTGCCCCCCACCACTCGCGAGCTCGCGGCGGGTCCCTGCACGGGGGCCGGTCGAAGGAAGGCGTCATGACCAACGTTCGACGTTCCACCGGCGGCGACGTCCTCGTCGCCGTGATGAAGCGGCACGGCATCGACACCGCCTTCGGCGTGATCAGCGTGCACAACCTGCCGCTGGTCGAGGCCGTGGCCCGCGAGCTGCGCTTCGTCGAGATGCGGCACGAGGCGGCCGTCGTCAACGCCGCCGACGGCTACGCCCGCGCCACCGGGCGGATCGGCGTCGCGCTCACCAGCACCGGCACCGGCGCCGGCAACGCCGCGGGCTCCATGATCGAGGCGCTGACCGCCGGCAGCCGGGTCCTGCACGTCACCGGCCAGATCGACAGCGAGCACTACGACCCGGCGGCGCCGGGCTCCGCCCGCGGGGTCATCCACGAGTTCCCCGGCCAGCGGAAGATGCTCGAGGCGATCTCCGCGTTCGCCGCGACCGTGCCGTCGGCCGACCGCGCGGAGGCCACGCTCGAGGAGGCCGTCGCCGCCATCCTCAGCACGCCCGGCGGCCCGGCCAGCGTCGAGTGGCCCTCGGACCTGCAGTACCTGGCCGACCCCGCCGTCCAGCGGCCGGCGACCGCCGAGCCGCTGCCGGTGGCGCACCCCGACGACGCCGCCCTCGACGCCGCCGCCGCGCTGCTGGCCGCCGCCCACCGGCCGCTGCTGTGGGTCGGCGGCGGCGCGGCCGGCGCCCCCGCCGAGCTCGCCGAGCTCGCGCACCGGCTCGGCGCCGGCGTGCTGACCAGCAACTCCGGGCGGGCGATCGTCCCCGAGGACGACCCGCTGGTCGTCGGCAACTTCGCCAGCACCCCGGCGGTCGCCCCGCTGATCGCCGACGCCGACCTGCTGCTGAGCATCGGCACGCACTTCCGCTCCAACGAGACGAAGAGCTACGCGCTCGAGCTGCCCAAGCGGCACGTGCAGGTCGACGTCGACCCCGCCGCCGTCGGCCGGGTGTACCCCGCCGAGGTCGGCCTGGTCGGCGACGCCCGCGCGGTGCTGGCCGCGCTGCTCGAGCGGCTGCCGTCGACCGCGACGGAGGCCGGCTGGCCCGACCGGGTGACGGCGGTGCGCGAGCAGGTCCGCGCCGACCTCTCCGCCTACATCGGCGGCTACGCGGAGATCTGCGCCGGGCTGCGGACCGTGCTGCCGCGCGAGTCCGTCGTCGCCCGGGACGTCACCATCCCCTCCAGCCAGTGGGGCAACCGGCTGCTGGAGTTCTACGACCGCCGATCCAACGTCTTCCCGCTCGGCGGCGGCATCGGTCAGGGCCTGGCGATGGGCATCGGCGCGGCGGTCGGCCGGCCGGAGGCCCCGACCGTGGTCATCGCCGGCGACGGCGGCCTGGCCGTGCACCTGGGCGAGCTCGCGTCGCTGTGCGGCACCGGCGCGTGGGTCGTCGTCCTGGTGTTCAACGACGGCGGCTACGGCGTCCTGCGCAACATGCAGAAGGCCAACGGCTTCGACGTCACCGGCGTCGACCTGTTCACCCCCGACTTCGAGAAGCTCGCACACTCCATGGCCATGCCCTACTGGCTGGTGCAGGGCCCCGGCCGGTTCGAGTCCGTGCTCCGCGAGGCGGTCGCCGCCCGCCGGCCGGTGCTCGTCGAGGTCGACGTGACGGCGCTGGACCCGGTGCCGGGGGCCTTCACCCCGCCGGTGCACATCCCGACCCCGGAGGGGGGCCACTGACGTGACCGACGAACTGGCAGCAGGCGTCCTGTGCCTGCGCGAGGGCAGCGAGCCCGCCGACTGGTTCCTCGACCAGGTGCACGCGCTCGGCGCGGTCGAGTGGGCCCCCGAGGGCGCCCCGGACGACGCCGCGTGGCTCGCCCAGGCGGCCGGGGCGGTGGCGCGGGACGCCGGCGGCGGCCCGGTGCACGTCCTGGCCGCCGGGACGGCGGTGCCGCGGGCGCTGCTGCTGGCGGCGCGCCGACCCGACCTGGTGGTCAGCGTCCTGGCCGCCGACCCCGAGGTCGACGAGGCCGACCCGGCCTACTGGGAGCTGCTGCGCGAGGTGCAGACGCCGACGCTCGTCGTCGTCGCCGCGCCCCGGCCGGACACCGACACCTCCCAGGCCCAGACCGTCGCCGGCGGCGTCGCCAACGGCGTGATGGTCATCGTCGACGGCACCGCCGCCCCCGTGCACCGCAGCAACCCCCGCTCGTTCCAGGAGTGGGTCACCGCGTTCATGTCCATCGCCGAGGGCCTGTCGTCCCTCGTGCCCCAGGCCAGGGAGGAAGCGCATGCCTGAGCAGTACCTCGAGACGCACCAGACGCACCCGCACCCGATCAGCCCGTACGAGCAGAAGCTCTCCGGCGCGATCATGGAGGTGTTCGGGCGCGGCGTGCACGACCTGCCCGGCCTGGTCGAGGGCCTCAACGGCCTGGGCCTCAACGCCCCCGACGGGGGCCCCTGGACCGCGGACTCGCTCCGCGCCGAGATGCGCCGACTGGGAGACTGAGATGACCGACGTCAGCACCACGCCGTCCACCTCGGGGCCCGCCGCCCCGGCCCGCCCGCGTCCGGCGAAGACGCCGAAGGTCGTGGGCACCCGCCGCACCCTGTCGGCGGAGGAGATCGCGGCCACCGGCCTGCGCGACCGCTGGTACCCGATCCTCCCGTCGCGCTTCGTCGGCGCCGGCGAGATGGTCAAGGTCAAGCGGCTGGGCGTCGACTGGCTGCTGTTCCGCGACGCCCAGGGCCGGATCTCGATGCTCGAGGACCGCTGCCCGCACCGCAGCGCCCCGCTGTCGGTCGGCCAGCACCTCGGCGACCGGGTGGCCTGCCGCTACCACGGCGTCCAGGTCGACGGCACCGGCACGGTCGTCTCCGTGCCCGGCATGCCCGGCTGCGCGCTGGAGGGCAAGAAGGCCACGGTGTCGCTCAGCGTCACCGAGGCCGCGGACACGATCTTCGCGTTCGTGCCGCTCACCGAGGACTCGCAGGTGACCGAGTTCGCGCTCCCGGACCGGCTGGCCGACCCCGCCGTCTCCTGGTTCTCCAACTACGCCGAGTGGGCCGGGCCGTGGCGGTTCTACATGGACAACGTCCTGGACCCCATGCACGGCGCGTTCCTGCACCGCGACTCGCACTCGATGTTCGGCGGCGACACCTCCGCCCGGTTCCGCATCCGCGAGACCGACCGCGGCTTCTTCTTCGAGAAGACCGACCAGCGCGGCGTCAACTTCGACTGGGTGGAGTTCGCCCGCGGGTCGATGGACTACGTCGACCTGGAGATCCCCTACGCGCCGAACGCCGGCCCCGGCGGGACGTTCGGCATCGTCGGCATGGCCACGCCGATCGACGAGCACAACTCGGCGATCTTCCACTGGCGGACCCGCCGGGTGGAGGGCTGGGAGCGCGAGGTGTGGCGCTTCCTGTACCGGACGCAGCTGGAGGCCAAGCACTGGGCGGTGCTCGAGCAGGACCGCATCGTGCTCGAGGCCCTGGCCGCCGACGCCGACGTCGACGAGCACCTCTACCAGCACGACCTCGGCGTCTCCCGCATCCGCCGGATGTACCGGGCCGACGCCCAGGCGCAGGCGGCGAAGCTCGCGGCCCCCGCGGATGCCTGACCCGGCCGCCCCGGCGGGGACGGCGCAGGCCGTCCCCGCCGAGGAGACCATGCTGCTGACGATCTTCCTGCGGCACGACCAGGGGCAGAACCTGGTCGAGCAGCGGGACAAGCTCGACGCCGTCGACTGGTGGCACGGCTTCCCGCCCGAGGGGTGCGAGGTCGTCTCCTGGGTCGTCGCGATGGGCGTCGGCCAGATCGTCACCCTGCGGCTGCCCCCGCGGCTGCTGAACGTGGTCAACGTGGAGCTGGAGCGCCGCGCCTGGGGCGTGTTCCAGACCGACTTCTACCCGACCTACGACTTCGTCGAGGTCCGCGAGCGCCTCGTCCGCGAGGCCGACGAGAGGAAGGCGCGGGCATGAGGGTCGTCGCCGAGTCGGTGCCGGAGCCGCCGCGGCCGGGGATGTTCAGCAACGCCCGGGTGCACGGCGACCACTTCTTCCTGTCGGGCATGCACGCCGGCGGGCCGGACGGCCCGGTCGGCGGGGACGACGCGTACCTGCAGGCGGTGGAGACCTTCCGCCGCGTCAGGGAGCTGACCGAGGCCTGCGGCGCGTCGGTCGACGACATCCTGGTGCTGCGGGTCTACCTCACCGACGTCGCCGACAAGGTCGCCGTCGGCCGGGCCCGGTCGGAGGTCTTCTCCGGCGACTTCCCGTGCTCGACGCTGGTCGGCGTCGCCGCGCTCGTCGACCCCGGGCTCAAGGTCGAGGTCGAGGCGCAGGGCATCCGGGGCGCCGCGTCGTCGTCCTGACCCCCGGCCACGATCAGCCCACCTGATCATCGAGCGTCCTCCCTCACCGTGTGCGGTGAGGGAGGACGCTGCACGATCAGGGGACCTGATCCGAGCCGGCGGCCCGGAGGGTCGCGAAAAGGCGGCCCAGCAGGCGGGCCAGGGCCTCCTGCTCCGCGGGCGAGAGCCCGGACAGCATCCGGCGCATGTTCGCGAAGTGTGCGTCGGCGGTCCGGTCGAGCAGCTCCCGGCCACTGTCGGTGAGCGAGACGTGCACCATCCGCTGGTCGTCGGGGTCGCGGTCGCGGCGCACGTGCCCCTGCGCCTCCAGCCGGCGCAGCCGCAGGCTCAGCCCGCCGGTGGTCACCAGCGTCTGGCGGGCCAGGCCGCCGGCGCTGAGCTCGGGCCCGGGCGCGGTGCGCCGCAGCGCCGCCATCACGTCGAAGCCGGGCTCGGTGGCCCCGACCTCGGCGAACCGGGCGCCGATCGCCGCCCGGTAGAGCAGGAAGCAGCGGTGCAGGCGCTCGAACACCGCCAGCCCGGACACGTCCAGGTCCGGCCGGACGGCGGCCCACCGGCCGATGACCTCCTCGACCGCGTCGGGGCCCGGCCCGGGAGCCACCGTGCCGCCCGGACTCAGGCCTCGGCGGCCGCGGCGGACAGCTCCAGGCCGGGGCTGGCCTCCTGCAGCGCGTCGTAGAGCCGGCCGAGCAGCCGGGCGAGCTCCTCGCGCTCGCCGGCGGTCAGCCCCTCGAGCATCCGGGCCATGTTGTCGAAGTGCAGGTCGGCGGCCCGGTCGACCAGCTCGCGGCCGGTGTCGGTGAGCGAGACGTAGACCATGCGGTGGTCCTCGGGGTCGCGCTCGCGGCGGACCAGGCCCTCCTTCTCCAGCCGCTTGACCCGCAGCGTCAGCCCGCCGGTGGTAACCAGCGTCTGCCGGGCGAGCTCGCCGGCCGACAGCCGCTGCTCGGGGCCGGACCGGCGCAGCGCGGCGAGGACGTCGAAGCCCGGCTCCGTGGTGCCCGCCTCGGTGAACCGCTCGCCGATCGCGGACCGGTAGAGCAGGAAGCTGCGGTGCAGCCGGCCGAACACCTGCATGGCCGAGACGTCGAGGCCCGGACGGACCCGACCCCACTGGCCGATGATCTCGTCGACGGCGTCCCGGGTGCGGGCGCCGACGGCGTCGGTCGCGGTCATGGTCCTCCTCGTGCCGCTCGCGGGATGTGTGCCCAGTAACATCTTGGCACTGAGAATCTTTCCGTGACCTGTGATCCGGGCCTCACTGCCGGAACCCGGTCGGACGGTCGGACGCGCGGGGGAGGGGCATGACCGAACAGGACACCGCCGGGCGGCTGGTCGAGCCCCCCGCGCGCCCCCTGCCCGGCCCGGGCCGGGTGCTGCGCGACGCCGGCCCGCTGTACGCGGGCAACGCGCTCGTCGGCCTCGTCTTCGCCGCCACCGGCCCGGTCGCGGTGATCCTGGCCGTCGGCGCGCAGGGCGGGCTGTCGCGGGCCCAGATCGCCAGCTGGGTGTTCGGCGCCTTCCTCCTCAACGGCGTGCTGACCGTGCTCGCGTCGTGGCTGTACCGCCAGCCGCTGGCGTTCTTCTGGACCATCCCGGGCACCGTCCTGGTCGGCCCGGCGCTGGGCCACCTGACCTGGCCGGAGGTCGTCGGCGCGTTCGTGCTCACCGGCGTCCTGACCGCGGTGCTCGGCCTCTCCGGGCTGGTGCGGCGGGTGATGGACGTCGTCCCGATGCCGATCGTCATGGCGATGGTCGCCGGCATCTTCCTGCGCTTCGGCGTCGACCTGGTGCACGCGCTGGCCGACGACGCGGCGGTGGCGGCGCCGATGGTCGTCGTCTTCCTGGCGCTCAGCGCGCTGCCACGGCTCGGCGCCCGGGTGCCGCCGGTGCTGGGCGCGCTCGCCGTGGGCGCCGTCGCCGTCGCGCTGTCGGGCCGGTTCGAGCCCGGGGCGGCCGACGGCGTGCTGGCCGCGCCGGTGCTGACCGCGCCGGACTGGTCGCTGCAGGCGGCGCTGGAGCTCGTCGTCCCGCTGGCGATCACGGTGATCGTGGTGCAGAACGGGCAGGGCGTCGCCGTGCTGCGGGCCGCGCGGCACGACCCGCCGGTCACCGCCGTCACCGTCGCCTGCGGGGTGTGGTCGGTGCTGACCGCGTTCGTCGGCACGGTCTCCACCTGCCTGACCGGGCCGACGAACGCGCTGCTCGCGGCCTCGGGCACGCGGGAGCGGCAGTACACCGCCGGCATCCTGTGCGGGCTGCTGGCGATCGCGTTCGGGCTGTTCGCGCCGCTGTTCACCGGGCTGATGCTCGGCACGCCGCCGGCCTTCGTGGCCGCGCTCGGCGGGCTGGCGATGCTGCGGGTGCTGCAGACGGCGTTCGTCACCGCCTTCGCGGGCACCCGCACCCTCGGGGCTCTGGTGACCTTCGTGGTGACCGTCGCCGACGTGACCGTGCTGTCGATCGGCTCGGCCTTCTGGGGACTGGTCGCCGGCCTGGCCGTCTCCTGGCTGCTCGAACGCCCCGGTCGGGCGGGGTGACGGGCGGGTCGGGTGGCGCTGCTGGGACGCCCGATCGGCCCCCGGGACGTCCTCGGCTCCCCGGCGGGACGTGTGGCATGACACCCTCGGGGGGAGGAGGGCCGGCCGCTGCCCGCCGACGACCGGACCGGACCCAGGAGACGCCGAGCGTGGACACGACCGTCGTGGTGCCGACGTTCAACGAGCGGGGCAACGTCGCGGAGCTCGTGCGGCGGCTGGACGGGGCGCTGGCCGGGCGCGACGCGGAGATCCTGTTCGTCGACGACTCCACCGACGACACGGCCGACGCCGTCCGCGAGGTCGCGCGCACCAGCAGCCTGCCCGTGCGGCTGCTGCACCGGGAGCCCGGCGAGCGCGAGGGCGGGCTGGCCGGGGCGGTCGCCGCGGGCATCGCCATCGCGCGCGGGGACTACGTCGTCGTCCTGGACGGCGACCTGCAGCACCCGCCGGAGCTGGTGCCGCTGCTGCGCGACACCGCCGAGGGCGTCGACATGGTCGTGGCCAGCCGCTACGTGGGCGCCGGGGACTCCTCGGGCCTGTCCTCCTCGTGGCGGCGCGCGGTCTCCAGCACCTCGACCCTGCTGGCCCGCTCCTGCTTCCCGCGCCGGGTGGGCCGGGTCTGCACCGACCCGATGACCGGCTTCTTCTGCGTGCGGCGCGACGCCGTGCAGCTGGACCGGATGCGCCCCCGCGGGTTCAAGATCCTGCTGGAGATCCTGGCCCGGCACGACCTGGCCGTCGCCGAGGTGCCGTTCGCCTTCGGGGAGCGGCACGACGGGGAGAGCAAGGCCTCCTGGCGCAACGGCGCCCAGTTCCTCTACCAGATGGCCGCGCTGCGGATGGGCCGCATGGCCCGGTTCGCGGCCGTCGGGGCGCTGGGCACCATCGTGAACCTGCTGCTCATGTGGCTGCTGCTGCGCGAGACCGGCCTGCACTACCTGCCGGCCGCGGTCATCGCCACCGAGGTCGCGATCCTGCACAACTTCGTGCTGCAGGAGCGGTTCGTCTTCTCCGACCTCAAGGACAACCGGCACCGCCTGGGGACCCGGCTGCTGCACTCGGTGCTCTACAACAACGTCGACACCCTGGCCCGGCTGCCCGCCCTGGCCTTCCTCGTGGAGGTGCTGGCGTTCCCGTCGGTGCTCGCGCAGGGCATCACCCTGGCCGTCGCCTTCCTCGCCCGGTTCCTGTTCGTGTCGACCGTCGTCTACCGGCCGCGGAGGTCGCCGGCCGAGGCGCTGGCCGAGAGCGCCCCGGTCGACGTCCTGGCGATCGCCCCGCTGCAGGGCGTCTCCACCGCCGACGACGAGCGCCCCACCGACCGCTGAGCGGAGTCGCTCGAGCGCGGTCTCCGCGCTGGAGCGACTCCGCTCGCGGCGGGGCGGGTCAGGCGAGGCCGAGCTCGGCGCAGGTGTCGGCGAGCGTCTCCAGGCCGCCGATGGTCGCGTCGATCTCCTCGACGCCCTCGCCGGCCTCGAGCGCGGGCCCGACCTCGGCGGCGCTGGCACTGATCTCCTCGGCGGTCCCGAGGAGGGCGTCGGAGACCTCGTCGGCGGGGACGGCGTCGATGTCCGCGGCGAGGGCGTCGGCGGCGGCGACCAGTTCCGAGACGTCGTCGGTGGCGCCGCTGCCGACGTAGTCGTAGGCGTCCACGAAGGCCTGCCCGTCCGCGGCGTACAGCGCGCACAGGTCGGCGTCCCCGGGCGCGGCCGAGCCCTCCTCGGCGGTGCCGGCCGCGCCGGCCCCGCCGTCCTCACCGGCGGCCGCGACGACGTCGGCGACGTCGGCGGCGGAGGGTTCGTCGTCGCCGCAGGCGGTCAGGACGAGGGCGGCGGCGCCCAGGGCGAGCAGGGCGGTGCCGGTACGGGCGACGGTGCGCATGGGGGTTCGGGCTCCTCGTTGCTGGCGGCGGGGTGGCCGGACGGCCGTCCACCGGGTCGAGGAGAGAGTCGGTCCCCGCGCTTGCGGGGCCCTTGTGGCCGGCCAGGTGCGCTCCCCCGGTCGGCCGCAAGCGAGGAGCTCAGAGGGGGAAGGAGATGTACTTGGTCTGCAGGTACTCGGCCAGGCCCTCGTGGCCGCCCTCGCGGCCGATGCCGCTCTGCTTGACCCCGCCGAACGGCGCGGCCGGGTCGCTGACCATGCCGCGGTTGAGCCCGACCATGCCCGACTCCAGCGCCTCGGAGATCCGCAGGCCGCGGGCCAGGTCCCCGGTGTAGACGTAGGAGACCAGGCCGAACTCGGTGCCGTTGGCCAGCGCGAGCACCTCCTCGTCGGAGGTGAACCGGACGATCGGCGCGACCGGGCCGAAGATCTCCTCCTCGGTCGCCGGGGAGCCGGCCGGGACGTCGAGCAGCACGGTCGGCGGGTAGAAGTACCCGGGCCCGTCCGGCCGCTCGCCGCCGACGACCACGCGTGCCCCGGCGTCCACCGTCTCCCGGACGATCCGCTCGACCTTGCCCACCGTGTCCTCGTTGACCAGCGGGCCGAGGTCGACGCCGTCGTCGTCGCCGCGGCCGAGGGTGAGCCCGCCCATCCGCTCGGCGAGCCGGCGGCCGAATTCCTCGGCGACGGCGTCCTCGACGTAGAAGCGGTTGGCCGCGGTGCACGCCTCGCCGCCGTTGCGCAGCTTGGCGACCATCGCGCCGTCCACCGCGGCGTCGAGGTCGGCGTCGGCGCAGACGATGAACGGCGCGTTCCCGCCGAGCTCCATCGAGCTGACCAGCACCTGGTCGGCGGCCTGCTTGAGCAGCCCGCGGCCGACCTCGGTCGAGCCGGTGAAGCTGACCTTGCGCAGCCGCGGGTCGGTCATCACGGTGCCGGCGACGTCCCGCGCGCTGCTGGTGGGCAGCACGCTGAGGGCGCCGTCGGGCAGGCCCGCCTCGGCGAGCAGCTCGGCCAGCAGCAGCGCGGTCAGCGGCGTCTCGGCGGCGGGCTTGACCACCACCGGGCAGCCGGCGGCGAACGCCGGACCGAGCTTGCGGGTGAGCATCGCCGCCGGGAAGTTCCACGGCGTGATGGCCAGGCAGATGCCGACCGGCTGCCGGACGACGACCGTGCGGGTGCCCCCGGCGGGCGCGACCCGGTAGTCGCCGTCGATGCGGACCGCCTCCTCGCTGAACCAGCGGAAGAACTCGGCCGCGTAGGTCAGCTCGCCGCGGGCGTCGGCGAGGGTCTTGCCGTTCTCGCGGACCATCAGCCGCGCCAGGTCGTCGGCCCGCGGTCCGGTCATCGCGTCGAACGTGCGGCGCAGGATCTCGCTGCGCTTGCGCGGCGGGGTGGCGGCCCAGCCGGGGGCGGCGGCCGCGGCGGCGTCCATGGCGGCGCGCGCGTCGTCGGGGGTGGCGTCGGCGACGCGCGCGAGGACGGAGCCGTCGGCGGGGTCGTGGACGTCGAACTCGGCCCCGCCGGCCGCGGCCCGCCAGGTGCCGCCGACGAAGAGCTGGGTCGGGACGGGGCTGCTGATCCCGGGGACGCTCACCCGGTTCTCGGTGATGGTCACGCCGACCATCCTGCGCCTGCGCGCAACCGGGGGCGAGCGGCCCGGAGGTGCGGCGCCCCGGTCCGGGCCGGCGGGCGGGTCGCACCTCCGGAGCGCTCCGCCGGTGCCCACGGGGGGTGGGCACCGGCGGAGGTCGCGTGCCGAGCACGTCCCGGGGCGGCGTTCCGTCCCTGCCCACGGGGGGTGGGCAGTGGCGGAGGACCCGGAGGGGAGATGTGGGGCGGGGGGCCGGCTCTGGCGGTCTGGCCGCGTTGGTCGGTCCATCCAGCGGTGGATGGCCAGTGGTTTCCCGGCTGCCCCCGCCCACGACCACTGTGACTCCCGCCACAGAGGAGGGCAACCCCTGCCGGGCGTGTCTTTCGACCCGGGCCGGAACGCCCTGGTCAGCGCCGGACGGGCGCGGAGAACGGGCTCACCCGACCCGGCGCAGCACCTCCGGGCCCAGCTCGCCGACGGACGTCAGCCCGGCCAGGCCGAGCGTCAGGTCGAACTCGCCGAGGACGTCGGAGACCACCTGCCGCACCCCCTCCTCGCCGGCCAGGCCGAGCCCCCAGGCGAACGGCCGGCCGAGCAGCACGGCCCGCGCGCCGAGGGCCAGGGCCACCAGCGCGTCCGCGCCGCTGCGGACGCCGCTGTCGAGCAGCACCGGCGCCCGGTCGCCGACCGCCGTCACGACGTCGGGCAGCGCGTCCAGCGCCGCGATCGACCGGTCCACCTGGCGCCCGCCGTGCGTGCTCACCACCACGCCGTCCACCCCCTCGTCGAGGGCCCGCCGGGCGTCGTCGGGGTGCAGCACGCCCTTGAGCACGATCGGCAGCCGGGTGCGCGCCCGCAGCCACGCCAGGTCGGCCCACGTGATCGAGGGGCGCGAGTAGATCGCCAAGAAGGTCTCGACGGCGGCGCGCGGCAGCGGCGAGCGCAGGTTCTCCAGCAGCGGCCCGGGCCAGGCCCGCGCCATGCCGACCAGCGCCCGGACGGCGGCCAGGGTCGGCCGCGGCTGCCGGTCCCGCTCGGCGGAGGCGCCCGGTTCCGCCGGGGCGGGGGTGGCGGCGGCCCGCTCGGCCACCAGCCGGCGGAACACCGGGTCGGACGTGTACTGGGCGATGCCCTTGCCGAGGGCGAAGGGCAGGTGCCCCAGGTCCAGGTCGCGCGGGCGCCAGCCGAGCATCGTGGTGTCGAGCGTGACCACGAGCGCGTCGCAGCTGCTGGCCTCGGCGCGGCCGACAAGGCTCTCCACCAGCTCGTCGGAGGTCGACCAGTACAGCTGGAACCAGCGGGGGGCGTCGCCCATCGCCTGCGCGCAGGTCTCCATCGGCACCGACGCCTGGTTGGAGAAGACCATCGGCACGCCCAGCCCCGCCGCGGCGCGCGCCACCGCCAGGTCGGCCTCGGGGTGCACCAGCTCCAGCGCGCCCACCGGGCCGAGCAGCAGCGGAGCGGGCAGCCGCCGGCCGAACAGCTCGACCGAGGTGTCGCGCTCGCTCACGTCGCGCAGCACCCGCGGGACGACGGCCCAGCGGTCGAAGGCGTCGCGGTTGGCCCGCTGGGTCGACTCGTCCCCGGCGCCGCCGGCGACGTAGGCGTAGGCGCGGGCGTCCAGCCGGCGGCGCGCGGCGCGCTGCAGCGCGCGGGCCACGGTCGGCACCCGCGGGGTGCGGCCGTACACCCCGGCCCGGTAGATCTCGTTCTGGCGCTGGCGTCCGGTCCCGGCTGCGGAGGTCACCGGGACACGCTAGGGCCCCGCCGTCCGGGCGGCCGACCGGAGTCGGCGCGCGACTTTCTGCCGACACGCCGCACCGACACGCCAGAAGCGTCAGTGACACACCGTTCGGAGGCGCTCACAGCGTCCATCATGTGGGGGCCGGCGCATCGACCACCGATCGCGCCGACAGCAGAACAGCTCGAGGGGGAACTGCGTGCCGTCCGGTGCGTCGCCGAGGGCCGTCCGCGGGGCCGCCGTCACCGGCGCCCTCCTGGCCGGCTGGCTCACTCTGGGGGTCGCGGCGGCCGACCCGGTGCTCGCCGTCGACGACCCGACCCGTCCCGACTCCCGCGTCACGCAGGGTCCCAGCTGCCGGCCCGGCGGGGTGGCCGTCGAGGTGACCGGCGGCTCGGTGCCCTACGACGTCGTCCTGGCCACCACCCGCCGGCCCGCCGGCGAGGACCGCGCCCACGTCGCCCCCGGCCAGGTCGTCGAGCTGACCACCGGCGACGTCGACTGGGGCGAGCGGATCGACTCGCGGCTGCTGTTCACCGCGCTCGACGGCTCCGGCGTCACCTACGTCGACGAGCTGGTCGGGTTCGAGTTCACCCGGCCCGCCGAGGAGGACTGCGCCGCCATCGCGCCGCCGACCGCCGACGCCACGGTGCCGCCGACGACCGGCTCGGCCGAGGCGCCGGCGGGCACCGGCACCGACGACCTGCCGCCCGGCGGGGTGCCCGGGGGCCAGGTCGGGCCGGCCGCCCCGGAGGCGTCCGTGGCCGCGTCCGACGGCCCCGCCTCCAGCGTCGCCGCCGGCGAGGTCGTGACCCTGACCGCGTCGGGCTTCGCCGCCGGCGAGGAGGTCGTCCTGCGGCTGGCCGACGGCACCGAGCTCGGCACGTCGGTGGCCGACATCGACGGGCTGGTGGCGGTGGACGTGCGCATCCCCGCGGGGCTGGCGGCCGGCGCGACCACCCTCGAGGTGGTCGGGGCGGTCACCTCGACGACCGTCGCCGTCGACCTGCAGATCGCCTCGGCCAGCACGCCGGTGGGGGCCGGCGGGACGACGACGTGGCCGCTGGTCCTGGCCGGCGCCACCCTGGCCGTCGCGGCCGGCGGGCTCGGCCTGTCGGCGCTGCGCCGGCGCGCCCGCCGCCCCGCGTCCGGGAGCGCCTGAGGCCGACTTCGGCGACGATGGAGCGGTGCCCCCGGAGAACGTGCTGACGTCCGCCGTCCCCGACGTCGCGGACCTCCCCGGCGCGGCACCCCGCCCCGAGGAGACCTGGCTGCGGATCGTGCAGGTGCACGACCGGATCACCCGGCGGGTGGACTCCGCGCTGCACCGGCAGCACGCGATCTCCCTGACCGGCTTCGAGGCGCTGCGCCGGATCGCCGAGGCGCCCGGCGAGCGGGCCAGCATGGGCGAGGTCGCCGAGGCGCTCGGGCTGTCCCGCGCCGGCGTCACCAGCACCGTGACCCGGCTGGTCGCCCAGGGGCTCGTCGTCCGGGAGCGGGCCGCCGACGACCGCCGCCTCCTGCACGCCCGGCTCACCGACGCCGGCCGGGCCAAGCTGCGCGAGGCCGGGCCCACGCACGACGACCTGGTGGCCCACCTGCTCACCCGTCTGGGGGACGACGCCTCGGTGGTCACCGACGCCCTGGCGCGCGTCTCCGCCGCCGCCCGCGCCCGCCGCTGACCCGACCCGGGCCGGCGCCGACCGGCCGCTGACCAGCACGTCCCCGGACAGAGCCGCCGTTCCGCCCGGTGCAGGAGTGCCCTCGTGCCCGGGGAAGGCGGGTGTCCCGGTCCGCCGGTCGCCGCCGGTCGCCGAAAACTTCAAGCCCGTAGTGTTTCCGAACCGGATCGGTCGGGCACGACGCAAATCGTGGACGGGGTACTCGCGCGCGTCACGGTCGTCGTGCCGACCATCGGCCGGCCGTCGCTCGACGCGCTGCTCGACGCCCTCGCGGCCGGCCCCGGCGAGCGCCCCGCGGAGATCGTGCTGGTCGACGACCGGCCGGCCGGCCCGCCGCTGCGGCCGGAGCGGCCCGGCCTGCCGCCGGTCCGCGTCGTCCGCACCGGCGGGGGCGGCCCGGCCCGGGCGCGCAACCTCGGCTGGCGGGTCGCCCGCACGGAGTGGATCGCCTTCCTCGACGACGACGTCGTCCCCGACCCCGACTGGTACGAGCGGCTGGCCGCCGACCTGGCCGACCTGCCCGCCGACGTCGCGGGCAGCCAGGGCCGGGTCCGGGTGCCGCTGCCGGAGGACCGCCGGCCCACCGACTGGGAGCGCGGCACCGCCGGCCTGGCCACCAGCGCCTGGATCACCGCCGACCTCGCCTACCGGCGCGGCGCGCTGGCCGCGGTGGGCGGCTTCGACGAGCGCTTCCCGCGCGCCTTCCGGGAGGACTCCGACCTCGCCCTGCGGGTGATGGACACCGGCGCCCGGCTGGTCCACGGGCAGCGGTGGATCACCCACCCGGTGCGGCCGACCGACCGCTGGGTCAGCCTCCGCGTGCAGGCCGGCAACGCCGACGACGTCCTCATGCGCCGGCTGCACGGGCCCGGCTGGCGCGCGCCGCACCGCGCCGACGCCCCGCTCGGCCGCCGCCCGCAGCACCTCGCCGTCACGGCCGCCGCCGTGGCCGCGCTCGGCCTCGCCGCCGCCCGCCGGCCGCGCGCCGCCGCGGCCGCCGCCCTCGCCTGGGCCGCCGGCACCGCCGACTTCGCCCGCATCCGCATCGCGCCCGGCCCCCGCGACCGCGCCGAGGTGACCACGATGCTGGCCACCAGCGCGGTCATCCCGCCGCTGGCCACCTGGCACGTCCTGCGGGGCGCCGTGCAGCACCGCCGCGTGACCCGCTGGCGGGGCGTGCCCGACCTCGTCCTGTTCGACCGCGACGGCACGCTGGTCCGCGACTACCCGTACAACGGCGACCCGGCGCTGGTGAAGCCCGTGCCCGGCGCCCGCGAGGCGGTCGACGCGCTGCGCGCCCGCGGGGTCCGGGTCGGCGTGGTGAGCAACCAGTCCGGCGTCGCCCGCGGGCTGATCACCCGCGACCAGGTGGACGCCTGCATGGCCCGGCTCGAGGAGCTGCTGGGCCCCTTCGACACGGTCCAGTACTGCCCGCACGGCCCCGACGACGGCTGCTCCTGCCGCAAGCCCGCCCCCGGCATGGTCAAGGCCGCCTGCGCCGAGCTCGGCGTCGACCCGGCCCGCTGCGTCGTCGTCGGGGACATCGCCGCCGACGTCGAGGCCGCCGCGGCTGCCGGCGCCGCCGGGATCATGGTCCCCACGCCGGTCACCCGCCGGTCCGAGGTCGCGGCCGCCCCGCACGTGGCCGAGACGCTCCCCGCCGCCGTCGACGACGTCCTGGCGGGCCGGTGGTGACGGCCGCACGGCGCGGCACCGTCCTGGTCGCCCGGCTGGACAACGCCGGCGACGTCCTCCTGCAGGGGCCGCTGGTCCGCGCCGTCGCGGCCGGCGCCGAGCGGGTCGTGTTCCTGGCCGGACCGGCCGGCGCCGACGCCGCCGCGCTGCTGCCCGGCGTGGACGAGGTCTGGACGTGGGCCTGCCCGTGGATCCTCGGCGACCCGCCCCCGGTGGACGCCGCCGACCTCGCCGGGCTCACCGAGCGGGTCCGGGCGCTGGCCCCGGACGAGGCCGTGATCTCGACGTCGTTCCACCAGTCCCCGCTGCCGCTCGCGCTGCTGCTGCGGGCCGCCGGCGTGCCGCGGATCGCCGCGACCAGCGTCGACTACCCGGGCTCGCTGCTCGACGTCCGGCACCGGCCGGGCGCCGAGGACGACGTGGACCTGCCCGAGCCCGAGCGCGCGCTGTCGCTGGCCCGGGCGGCCGGCTTCGCGCTGCCGCCCGGGGACGACGGCCGCCTCGCCGTCCGCCGCCCGCTGCCGCCCACCGGCCGGGAGCCCGGCTACGTCGTGCTGCACCCCGGCGCCTCCGTGCCCGCCCGGGCGTGGCCGGCCGACCGGTGCGCCGAGGCGGTCGAGGCCCTGGCCGACGCCGGACACCGGGTGCTGGTCACCGGCGGGCCGGGGGAGCGGGCGCTCACCGCCGCCGTCGCCGGCCGCCGCGGCGAGGACCTCGGCGGGGCCACGAGCCTGGCCGAGATGGCCGCGCTGCTCGACGGCGCCGCGGCCGTCGTCGTCGGCAACACCGGCCCGGCGCACCTGGCCGCCGCCGTCGGCACCCCCGTCGTCTCGCTGTTCGCGCCGGTCGTGCCGGCCGCGCGGTGGGCGCCCTACGGGGTGCCCACCGTGCTGCTCGGCGACCAGGACGCCCCCTGCCGCGACACCCGGGCCCGCGTGTGCCCGGTGCCCGGCCACCCCTGCCTGTCGTCGGTGAGCCCAGCCGACGTCCTCGCCGCCGTGGAGAAGGTGATCGCCGCATGAGGGTCCTCCTCTGGCACGTGCACGGCTCGTGGACGACGGCATTCGTCGAGGGTGGCCACGAGTACCTGGTCCCCGTGACCCCCGACCGGGGCCCGGACGGGCTGGGCCGCGCCCGCACCTGGGACTGGCCCGCGTCCGCCCGCGAGGTGACGCCCGAGCAGCTGCGCGCCGCCGGCGACGCCGGCGGCATCGACGTGGTGGTGCTGCAGCGCACCCGCGACCTCGAGCTGTGCCGGCAGTGGCTGGGCCGCGAGCCCGGCCGGGACCTGCCGGCCGTCTTCCTCGAGCACAACGCCCCCGGCCTGGAGCCCGGCGACGGGCCGGTGCCGCACACCCGGCACCCGCTGGCCGACCGCGACGACATCCCGATCGCGCACGTCACGCACTTCAACCGGCTCTTCTACGACAACGGCCGGGCGCCGACGACGGTGATCGAGCACGGCATCGTCGACCCGGGCGAGCGGTGGACCGGCGAGCTGGCCCGCGCCGCCGTGGTGAGCAACGAGCCCGTCCGCCGCGGCCGGACCGTCGGCGCCGACCTGCTGCCCGGCCTGGCCGCGGCCGCCCCCGTCGACGTCTTCGGCATGGGCCTGGCCGGGCTGCACGAGCGGTACGGCCTCGACCCCGGCCGGGTGGCGCTGTACGACGACCCGCCGCAGGCCGCGATGCACACCGAGCTGGCCCGCCGCCGCGTGTACGTGCACCCGGTGCGCTGGACGTCGCTGGGCCTGTCGCTGCTGGAGGCCATGCACCTGGGCATGCCGGTCGTCGCGCTGGCCACCACGGAGGTGGTCGAGGCGGTGCCCGAGGGCGCCGGCGTGGTCTCGACCCGGCCGGAGCGGCTCTGGGAGGCGGTCCGGACCTACCTGCACGACGGGGACGCCGCCCGGCTCGCCGGAAAGGCCGCCCGCGCGGCCGCACTCGACCGGTACGGCCTGGCCCGCTTCCTGGCGGACTGGGACAGCCTGCTCGGAGAGGTGACCCGATGAGGATCTCGTTGGTGAGCGAGCACGCCTCGCCGCTGGCCGCCATCGGCGGGGTCGACGCCGGCGGGCAGAACGTGCACGTCGCCGCGCTGGCGGCGGGCCTGGCCGGCCGCGGCCACGACGTCACCGTGCACACCCGCCGGGACGACGTCGCCCTGCCCGACGAGGTGGTGACCCAGGACGGCTACCGCGTCCGGCACGTCACCGCCGGCCCGCCGGAGAACCTGCCCAAGGACGACCTGCTGCGGCACATGCCCGAGTTCGCCTCGGTGCTCCGCCGCGAGTGGGCCGCCGAGCGGCCCGACCTGGTGCACGCGCACTTCTGGATGAGCGGCCTGGCCGCCGTCGCGGCCGCCGGCGACGTGCCGGTGCTGCAGACCTTCCACGCCCTGGGCTCGGTCAAGCGCCGGCACCAGGGCGCCGCCGACACCTCGCCACCGCAGCGGGTGCAGCTGGAGCGGTCGCTGTGCCGCACCGTCCGCCACGTCGTGGCCACCTGCTCCGACGAGGTGTTCGAGCTGCGCCGGCTCGGCCTGCCGCGGGAGCGGGTGTCGATCGTCCCGTGCGGCGTCGACACCTCGGTGTTCACCCCGCGGGGCCCGGTCGCGCCGCGCAGCGGCCGGCCGCGGCTGCTGGTCCTCGGCCGGCTCGTGGAGCGCAAGGGCCAGGACGACGCCGTCCGCGCGCTGGCCGCCGTGCCCGACGCCGAGCTCGTCGTCGTCGGCGGCCCGCCGGCCGACGAGCTGGACCGCGACCCCGAGGTGCGCCGGCTGCGGGCCGTGGCCGCCGAGGCGGGCGTCGCCGACCGGCTGTGCTTCACCGGGTCCGTGTCCCGCGCCGACGTGCCCGCCTGGGTCCGCTCGGCCGACGTCGTCCTGGCCGTGCCCTGGTACGAGCCGTTCGGCATCACCCCGCTGGAGGCGATGGCCTGCGGCCGGCCCGTCGTGGCCACCGCCGTCGGGGGGCTCGTCGACAGCGTCGTCGACGGGACCACCGGCGACCTCGTCCCGCCCCGCGACCCCGCCGCCCTCGGGCAGGCGCTCGCCGCCCTGCTGGCCGACGACGCGCGCCGCGCCGCCTACGGCGCGGCCGGCGTCCGCCGGGCCCGCTCCCGCTACCGCTGGGCCCGGGTGGTGGCCGACACCGAGGCCGTCTACCGGCAGGTCCTCGACACCCCGCTCCCGTCCGACAGCACCGAGCAGCGCGCCGTGGAGGTCGCCCGATGACAGTCGCCCCGCACTCCGCCGGCGAGGTCGTCTCGCCCGACACGTGCACCCACCTGACCGGCCACGACCACGTGTCGTCGCTGACCGCCGCGCTGCGGGACGTCACCGGGCACGTGGAGACGCTCGACCGGTGGGGCGGCCTGCTGGCCGACGTCCTGTGCGGGGAGTCCCGCGGCCGCCTGCTGGCGGCCGGCAACGGCGGCAGCGCCGCCCAGGCGCAGCACCTGACCGCCGAGCTGGTCGGCCGCTACCGCACCGACCGGCCGCCGTTCTCCGCGATCTGCCTCACCGCCGAGACCTCGTCGCTGACCGCGATCGCCAACGACTACCCGGCCGACGAGCTGTTCGCCCGGCAGGTCGAGGCGCACGGCCGGGCCGGGGACGTCCTGGTGCTGCTGTCCACCAGCGGCCGCTCGCCGAACGCGGTCGCCGCCGCCCGGCGCGCCCGCGAGTGCGGCATCACCGTGCTGGCGATGACCGGCCCGGCGCCCAACCCGCTGGCCGCCGAGGCCGACGAGGCCGTGTGCATCGACTCCCCGTGGACGGCGACCGTGCAGGAGTGCCACCTGGTCGCCCTGCACCTGCTGTGCGCGGCCTTCGACGCGGCCGTGCTGGCCGAGCCGGCCCGGGTGCCGCAGTCGCGGCTCGGGGTGGCCCGGTGAGCGACCTGCGCCCGCTGGTCGTCGTCGGCGACGCCCTGCTCGACGTCGACCTGGTCGGCACCGCCTCCCGGCTCACCCCGGACGCGCCGGTGCCGGTGGTCTCCGACGTCGAGACCCGCGAGCGCCCCGGCGGCGCAGCGCTGGCCGCCGTCATCGCCGCGGCCCAGACCGCCCGCCCGGTCGTGCTGGTCACCCCGATGGCCGACGACGACGGCGCCGACCGGCTGCGGGCCCTGCTCGCCGGCCGGGTGCGGCTGGTCGAGATCCCGGCGGCGGGCGGCACGGCGGTCAAGCAGCGCGTGCGGGTCGGCGACCACTCGGTGGTGCGGATCGACTCCGGCGACCCGGTGGCGCGGCTGGGCGCCGTGCCGGACGAGATCCGCGAGGTGCTCGCGGAGGCGGCCGCCGTGCTGGTGGCCGACTACGGCCGGGGGACGACGGCGTCGGCCGCCGTGCGCCGGGCGCTGGCCGACGCCGGCGGGCCGATCGTGTGGGACCCGCACCCGCGCGGCGCCGACCCGGTGCCCTCGGCCCGGCTGGTCACCCCGAACGGCTCGGAGGCCGCCCGGGTGGCGGCCGCCGCCGGCGTGGCGGTGGAGGGGGACGGGCTGGCCGCCGTCGGCACCCGGGCCGAGGCGCTGATCCGGCACTGGGGCGTCGGCGCGGTCTCGGTGACCCTGGGCGCCCGCGGCGCCCTGCTCAGCTACGGCGAGGGCGCCCCGATGGTGGTGCCGGCGGTGCCGGTGACCGGCGGGGACCCGTGCGGCGCCGGCGACTCGTTCGCCGCCGCGGCCGCGCTGCTGCTCGCCGACGGCGCGGTGACCGGCGAGGCGGTGGCCGGCGCGGTGGCGGCGGCGTCGGCGTTCGTCGGCCGCGGCGGGGCGTCGCACTGGGACGCCGACCGGTCCGCGGCGCCGCAGCCCAACGTGATCGCCGAGCCCGGCGTGGACTCGGTCATCGCCCGGGTGCGCGCGGCCGGGGGCACGGTCGTGGCCACCGGCGGCTGCTTCGACCTCATCCACCCCGGCCACGTCGCCACCCTGCGGGCCGCCCGCGGCCTGGGCGACTGCCTGGTGGTGTGCGTCAACTCCGACGACTCGGTGCGCCGGCTCAAGGGCCCCTCGCGGCCGCTGGTGACCGCCGCGGACCGGGCCCGGGTGCTCGAGGCGCTGGAGTTCGTCGACGCGGTGGTCGTGTTCGACGAGGACACCCCGGCGGAGGTGCTGGACCGGCTGCGGCCCGACGTGTGGGCCAAGGGCGGGGACTATGCCGGCGCCGACCTCCCCGAGGCCGCCGTGCTGCGGCGCTGGGGCGGCCAGGCCGTCGTCCTGCCCTACCTCGACGGGCACTCCACGACGGCGCTGGTCGAGCGCTCCCGGGTGTGATGAAGGACCCTGCTGCTCCCCACGCCTCGCAGGCTCGGCGCGGGCCCCTGCAGCAGGGCCGTTCCAGCGAGGACCTGGAACGCCCGGTCGCGCTGGCATTGCGCCCGCTGGGGCTCGGCGACCTGCTCACCGGCGTCCCGGCGGTCCGGGCGGTGCGCGCGGCGGTGCCCGGGCACCGCCTGGTGCTGGCCACCACCGCGGCGCTGGAGCCACTCGCCCGGCTGGTGGACGCGGTCGACGAGGTGCTCCCGGCCCGCGAGCTCGAGCCGCTGGACTGGAGCGGGCCGCCGCCCGACCTCGCCGTCGACCTGCACGGCAAGGGGCCGCTGTCGCACGTGGTGGTCGCCGACCTGCACCCGCGGCGGCTGCTCACCTTCGACAGCCCCGGCTACCCGGGGCCGGCCTGGTACCCCGACGAGCACGAGGTCCGGCGCTGGTGCCGGCTGGTCGCCGAGGGCCTGGGGGTGGACGCCGACCCCGACGCGCTCGACCTCGCCGTCCCGCCCGTGCCCGCGCCGGTCGCCGGGGCCGCGCTGGTGCACCCGGGCGCGGCCTTCCCCGGCCGGCGGTGGCCGGTCGAGCGGTTCGCCGCGGTCGCCCGGCACCTCGCGGCGACCGGACACGACGTGCGTGTCACGGGCGGACCGGCCGAGGTGGAGCTGGCCCGGGCGGTGGCCGGGGCGGCCGGGCTGGGGCCCGACGCCGTCCTCGCCGGGACGACGTCGTCCCTGGAGCTCGCCGCGGTCGTCGCCACCGCCCGGGTGGTGGTCTGCGGCGACACCGGGGTGGCGCACCTGGCCACGGCCTACCGGCGGCCGTCGGTGGTGCTGTTCGGCCCGGTCTCCCCGGCGCTGTGGGGGCCGCCGCCGCGGACCGGGCCGGGCGGGCAGCCGCTGCACGTGGTCCTGTGGCACGGCGACGGCACCGGCGACCCCTGGGGCACCGAGCTGGACCCGGCGCTCGCCCGGATCACCGTGGACGAGGTCGTCGCCGCCCTGGACGACCTCGGCGCGAGGACCTGACGCGACGGTCCCGCGGCGGCCGGGCACGGCAGGCTGCCGGAGTGGACCCGCCGCGGTGCGGTCCCGAGGACCGCAGACCACTCCGCGTCAGCGCTGGCGGATGGCGTCGAACAGCACGTCCTGCAGGTCGCTGGGGTCCTGGGCGTCGTAGGCCCGCCCGCCGGTGGCCTCGGCGATCTGCTGCAGCGCCGCCAGGTCGGTGTCGGGGCCGAAGGCCACGCCGATGAGCTGCACCGGCCGGTCGGGGTCGGCCTCGGCGCGCAGGGTGTCGACCAGGCCCTGCAGCGAGATGCCGCCGGCGTCGTCCTCGTTCTCGCCGTCGGTCAGCAGGACCACGCTGGACACCTCCCCCTCCCGGTACTGCTCCCGGGCGGCGCGGACGGCGGCCAGCGCGGTGTCGTACAGGCCGGTGCCGCCGCGGGTCAGCGAGCCCGGCAGCGTCTCCAGGGCCGCGCCCAGGGCGTCGCGCTGGCTGCCGCCCTCGACGTCGGCGTCGAGCGCGCGGATCGGCACGTTCTCCACCCAGTCGTTGCCGTTGGCCACCTGGTAGGCGAAGGTCCACAGCCCGACGGAGTACTCGTCGGGCAGCAGCGCGAGCGAGGTGCGCGCCGCGTCGACGGCGAGCGTGATCCGGTTGCTGGTCCCCGCGGGCGCCTCCATCGACTGGGAGGTGTCGATGACCGTCAGCAGGCGGGAGGGCGCCAGCACCCGGTTGGCCTGCTCGATGGAGGCGGTCGCGGCCTCGGGCTCCATCGCCAGCCGCTGCGGCGCCTCCGTCCGGGTCCCGGTGTCCGGCCCGGCGGCGTCCGGCGCGTTGCCGTCGGCGTCCCGGAAGCCGGCGGCGCGCACCGCCTCGACCGCCGCGTCGGAGGTGAGGGCGGCGACAACGGCGTCCACCGCGTCGCCGCGGTCGCCCGGGTCGCCGGCGCGGACCACCGGGTAGTCGAGGGAGGGCGAGCCGCCCTCCGGGTAGAGCGCGACGACCTCGGAGGCGCCGGCCAGGTGGGTGGCCAGCACGTCCTGCTCGGTCGCGGCGAACAGGCCGGCGTCCGGGGCGCCCTCGATCGCGGCGTCGCGGACCTGCTCCAGCGTGGCGCCGGCCTCGGACAGCGCCAGCGAGGCCTCCAGCTCCTCGTCGGAGACCTCCAGGCCGTTGCCCGTCTGCTCCACGGCCAGGGAGACGCCGATCTGGCGGGCCTCGCCGGTCAGGTCCGCCGAGGGCACCGACCGCCCGGCGCTCAGCGCGGCGATCACCAGGTCCAGCCACGGGGGAGTGGTCTCCGCGACGCCGAGGTCCTCGGCGGAGGCGCGGCTGGTGGCGAGGACGACCGGCGAGGTGGCCATCGAGCCGGCCGACTCGAGCTCGGCGCCCTCGACCTGCGCGGTCCAGATGACGGAGTCGGGCACCCACACGTCCGGCAGGGCCGTCTCGGCCCCGGCGGTCAGCGCGGCCGCCGTCTGCAGCGGGTCCTCGCCGGTCACGGTGGCGCTGACGCACTCGTCGCCCAGCGCGTCGCCGGCCAGCAGCTCCTGCGCCACGGGGGCGATCTCCGGCGCCGTGGTCACGCGGACCGCCACGGGGTCGGCGCAGCCGCCCGAGCCGCCGCCGTCGGAGCCGGCCAGCCACCACACCAGACCGCCGGCGACGAGCACGACCACGGCGACGGCCGCGACGAGCACGAGCGGCGGGGGCGGCCAGGCGCGTCGGGTGGCGGTGGTGGTGCTGGCGTGGCGACCCATCGATGCGCTCCGTCGTCGTGCGGACACTCTTGGCGACCCCGTTCGCCGTCACCAGAGTAGAGGGGTGACGACCGGTGCAGGGGTGGCAACGGAACGCCCTGCGGACCGATCGGCTCCGGAACGCGGTCGACCGGAGGTCGGGTCAGCCGACGGCGCGGCTCGCCAGGCTGCGCTGCTCGGCGAACCAGGCGACGGTGCGCCGCAGTCCCTCCTCGGAGGACACCTGGGGCCGCCAGTCCAGCAGCTGCTCGGCGCGGGTGGTGTCGGGCCGGCGGACCTTCGGGTCGTCGACCGGGAGGTCGATGAACTCGATCGCGGAGTCCGAGCCGGTCATCTCCACGATCCGCCGCGCCAGCCGGAGCATCGACAGCTCGTCGGGGTTGCCGATGTTCACCGGCCCGGCGTGCCCGGAGAACGCCATCGCGAGGATGCCGCGGACCGTGTCGTCGACGTAGCAGATCGACCGGGTCTGCGAGCCGTCGCCGGCGACGGTGACCGGCCGGCCGGCCAGTGCCTGCCCGACGAAGGCGGGGATCGCGCGGCCGTCGTCCGGGCGCATGCGGGGGCCGTAGGTGTTGAAGATCCGGACGATGCCGGTGTCGGTGCCCTTCGACGTCCGGTAGGCGGTGGTCATGGCCTCGCTGAACCGCTTGGCCTCGTCGTAGACCCCGCGCGGGCCGACCGGGTTGACGTTGCCCCAGTACTCCTCGGTCTGCGGGTGCTGCAGCGGGTCGCCGTACACCTCGGACGTGGAGGCCAGCACGTACCGGGCGCCCTTCTCGTGCGCCAGGCCCAGCGTGTGCAGCGTGCCCAGGCTGCCGACCTTGAGCGTCTCGATCGGCATCTTGAGGTAGTCGACGGGGCTGGCCGGGGAGGCGAAGTGCAGCACCAGGTCGACCGGCCCGGGCACGTGCACGTAGTCGGTGACGTCGCAGCGCACCAGCCGGAAGCCGGGGTGCTCCATCAGGTGGACGACGTTCTGCGGCGAGCCGGTCAGGAAGTTGTCCAGGCAGACCACCTCGACGCCGCGGTCGAGCAGGTGCTCGCACAGGTGCGAGCCCAGGAAGCCCGCCCCGCCCGTGACCACCGCCCGCCGGATCGCCCGGGGCGCGTGCACCATCGCAGTCCTCCTCGCCGGCAGCGGGCGTGCTCCGGCGCACGCCCGTTGCCCTCCTACCTGGCGACCCCGCGGACACACTTAAAGACCTGAGCATCGCCCCCCACGAACGGCGACGGGCCGCCGACCCCCCGAGGGGATCGACGGCCCGCCGCTGCGGACGCAGGCTGCGTCAGCCGATGGCCTCCTCGTCGGGGATGCCGCTCTCCGGCGGGGCGATGGGCTCGCCGTCGTACTCCTCGATCTCCGCGTCACCGACGTCGGTGACCAGCAGCGGCGTCAGCGGCTCGCCGACGCCCTGGTCGTTGAACTGCACCACCGACATGCCGTTGACGCCGGCGTGCCGGTCGGCGGAGTAGCGGAACTCCGTGAACAGCGGTCCCCGCCAGTCGCCGCCGGCCTCCTCCACCGCGGCGACCAGGTCGTCGCCGGTGGGGTTGCGGCCGGCGGACTGCAGCGCCTGCACGGTCGTGTAGGCCATCGCCATGCCGTAGACGCGGGTGTTGGTGAGCTCGCCCTCTAGGCCGGACTCGTCCCAGATGCGCTGGAACAGCTGGATCCACGGGTCGTCGACCTGGTCCACGGTCGGGATGTAGGAGGTCGTGTAGATGTTGGCCAGCGCCGACGCGCCGCTCACCGCGCCCTGGGAGAAGGCCCCGAGCAGGGAGCCGACCAGGTCCGGAGCGGACCCGACGTTCGAGTACCACCACTGCGGCGTGTAGTTCAGGTTCCGGGCGGCCAGCTGCGTCAGCGCCGTGTACGGCGGGGTGTTGAACCCGAGCACGAAGTCGGCCCCGGAGGCCTGCAGCGCGGCGATCTGCGGCCCCACGTCGATGTTGCCGGACGTGTAGGTCTGCACCTCGACGATCTGCTCGTCGTCCAGGTACTGCCGGACGCCCCGCTCGCCGTCCTCGCCGAAGTCGTCGTCCTGGAGGAACAGCCCGACCTTCGCGTCGGGGAAGTTCTCGGCGATGTACTGGCCG
The DNA here is from genome assembly GCF_054050575.1 of Blastococcus sp. SYSU D00868. Taxonomy (NCBI): domain Bacteria; kingdom Bacillati; phylum Actinomycetota; class Actinomycetes; order Geodermatophilales; family Geodermatophilaceae; genus Blastococcus; species Blastococcus sp. SYSU D00868. The sequence goes on along the minus strand of NZ_JBJGZO010000003.1, from coordinate 127,863 downwards.
ATGATCTTCCCCTCGCTCTCGTAGTCGGTCTGCCAGCCGAAGGTGTACGGGAGGTTCTCCGGGTCGTCCCACAGCGAGGAGCCCGACGCGACGAAGAGGTCGGGGACCTCCTCGGTGTTGAGGAAGTCGAGGACCGCGTTGTGCGTCGGCGTGCCGAGGCCGCCCACGATGGCGAACACCTCCTCCTCCAGCACCAGCTCGCGGACCACGGTGCTGGTGTTGGTGGGGTTGTAGGCGTCGTCGCGGTAGACCCACTCGATCTGCCGGTCGTAGACACCGCCGTTGGCGTTGACGTAGTCGAAGTACGCCTGCATGCCGGTCGGGATCTCGCTGTAGCCCGGCGCGGCGCGGCCGGTCAGCGGGAAGTGCCCGCCGAGGGTGACGGTGTCCTCGGTCATGCCCGGGCCGGTGGCCTCGTTGTCCTCGGCGGTGCCGCCACCGCCACCGCCACCGCCGCCGCCGCCACCGCTGTCGTCGTCGCCGCCACAGGCGGCCATGGTGGTGGCGATCGTCGCCGCGGCCAGGACGCTCACGAGGCGTCGGGAGATTTGCGTCAAGGATGCTCCTTGGGTGTCGCCCGGACAGCTCTGCCCGGGGGTCTGGGGGGTGCGCCGTGCATGGCGGCGACGGGTGGGGGAGCGCCCGTCACCGAGGCTGGTGGTCTCGTCGCGTCGCTCACCCCCGGCCGGTGCGGCTGAGGTCGCGCGCGGCCCGTCGCCGCAGCAGGGCCAGGCGGATGGTGCCCACCAGGCCGGCGGGGGCGAAGAGCATCGTCACCACCAGCAGCAGGCCGTAGACGACGAAGGAGGACTGCGAGGCCTGTGCCTCCTCCATGTCGAAGACGTCCCGGCCGAGGTCGATGAGCCACGGCGGGAGGAAGACCAGCAGCGCCGAGCCGAGCAGCGCGCCGAAGAGGCTGCCGAGGCCGCCGATCACGATGGCGGTGAGCAGGGACAGCGACAGGACCGGGAGGAACGACCCCGGCGCGGCCAGCTGGACCACGATGGCCAGCACGGCTCCCGCCAGGCCCGCGGCGGCGGCGCTCACCACGAAGGCGAGCACGCGCCAACCCCCGAGGGAGATGCCGGAGAGCTCCGCGGCGACCTCCTGGTCGCGCACCGCGCGCCACGTGCGGCCCATCCGGCTGCGCATCAGGTTGGCGAGGAAGAAGTAGGCGATCAGCAGGCAGGCGACGGCGATGTAGGCGACCCACTTGTCGTTGAGGCCGCGCCCCGCCGCGCCGGACAGCTGCTCGATGGTCTGGTCGAACCACTCCGGGCGCTCCGGCGGCCGGACGGTGAGGCCCTGCTCGCCGCCCAGGGTGTCGCTGAAGTACAGCGCCAGCCCGGGGATCCCGACGGCGAGCGCCAGCGTCGCGCCGGCCAGGTACGGACCGTGCAGGCGGGCGGCGGCGACCCCGACCAGGGCACCGACGAGCGTCGTCGCGGCGACGGCGGCCAGGAAGACCAGGACCAGGGACGGCGGCTCGTCGCCCCGCTCGACGTCGAGCATCAGCGCGGTCGTGTACGCGCCGACGGCCATCAGCGCCCCGTGGCCCAGGGAGATCTGCCCGGACAGGCCGGTGAGCAGGGTCAGCCCCCCGGCGGCGACGGCGAGGTAGGCGACGTTCGCCAGCTTGATGTTGGTGTTGAGCTCGGTGCCCTCGAGCAGCAGCACCGCCAGCGCGGCGCCGGCCACCAGGACCAGCAGGTGCCGGAGGAGGGTGGTGCGGGGGAGCAGGGACCGGCGTCCGGTCGCCCGGGTCGACGGCGCGTTCGCCCCCGCGGTGGCGGTGGTCGGCGCCTCGTCGGACGCGGCGCCCGGCTCGCCGGTGGGGGTCTGCAGGTCGCTCACGGTCACGCCCTCCGTGCTGCGGTGGTGGAGAAGAGGCCGCCGGGGCGGACCAGCAGGACGACGACGAGGATCACCAGCGCGGCCATGCCGAGCAGGGAGTCGTCGAGGTAGCCCCGCACGTAGTTGAGTGCCAGGCCCAGGAGCAGGCCGCCGACGACGGCGCCGATCGGCGAGTCCAGGCCACCCAGCACGGCGGCGACGAAACCGAAGACGATCAGGGTGTCCATGAAGGTGGGCCCGACGAACGAGACGTCGCCGGCGATCAGCATGCCCGCCAGCGCGCCGACGGCCGCGGCGAGGGCCCACCCCAGGGTGAGCATCCGGCCCACCCGGACGCCGAGCAGCCGGGCGACCTCCTGGCCGAAGGCCGAGGCGCGCATCGCCAGCCCGAGCCGGGTGAACCGGAACAGGGCGATCAGCGCCAGCATGGTGACCAGGACGGCGCCGACGGTCCAGATCGAGTTGGGCGACAGCGAGAGCAGGGTGAAGCCCTCGCGCACCTCGTAGCCGACCTTGCTGAACGGCGGGACGAACGCCCGCTCGTCGACGCCCGCGATGAGGGCGACGAGGGCCTGGATGGCGACGAACAGGCCGAGCGTGACGATGACGGCGTTGAGCTCGGGACCGCCCTCGACGGGCCGGACGACGACGCGCTCGATCACGGCTCCCATGACCAGGCCGGCGAGCAGGGCGACGATCAGGCCGACCCAGTACGACTGCCCGGACTCGATGACCGCGACGGCGATGAAGGTGGTGGCCGCGGCCATCGAGCCCTGGGCGAAGTTCACGATCCGGGTGGACCGCCAGATCAGCACGAGCGCCAGGGCGAACGCGGCGTAGACCGAGCCCGAGACCACCCCGCCGAGGGTGAGGCTGAGGAATTGCTCCACGAGTGGACTGCCTCCTGAGGACGAGGGGGTTCAGAAGCCGAGGTAGGCGTGGCGCAGGTCCTCGTCGGCGGCGAGGGTGCGCGCGTCGTCGGTGACGACGACGCGGCCGAGGTTGAGGACGACGCCGGTGTCGGCCACCGACAGCGCGCTGCGGGCGTTCTGCTCGACGAGCAGGACCGACAGGCCCTCGGCGTCGACCAGCTGCCGCACCAGCCCGAAGATCTGCGCCACGATCCGCGGTGCCAGGCCCAGCGAGGGCTCGTCGAGCAGCAGGACCCGCGGGCGGGCCAGGAGGGCCCGGCCGATCACGAGCATCTGCCGCTCACCGCCGGACAGCGTGTGCGCGGGGTTGTCGCGCCGCTCGGCGATCCGCGGGAACAGGTCGTAGACCCGGTCGAACTCCTCGCGGCCGACCTTGCCGCGGAACAGCGACCCGACCCGCAGGTTCTCGTCGACGGTCAGCTCGGCGATGACGCCGCGGCCCTCGGGCACGTGCGCCATGCCGCGGGAGACCATCGCCTCCACCGGCGCGCGGGTGATGTCCTGCCCGTCGAGCAGCACCGTGCCGCCGGTGGGCCGGACCAGCCCGCTGATGGTGCGCAGCAGCGTCGTCTTGCCGGCGCCGTTGGCCCCGAGGACGGCGGTGATCCGGCCTGCCTCGGCCTGCAGCGAGACGCCGTCGAGGGCGCGCACCGGGCCGTAGGAGGTGGACAGGTTGCGCACCTCGAGCAGCGGGGCGGAGGCGGTCGCCGTCGCGCCGCTGCGCTCCGGGGTGCCGTAGCCGGACGCGCTGCTGCCGTGCGGGTCAGCCACGGGAGACCTCCTCGGTGCCGGCCGCGAGCTGCGCGGCCGAACGGTCGGCCGCCAGCTCCGCGGCATCGGCGTCGACGTCGACGTCGTCGCCGAGGTAGGCCTCGGTGACGGCGGGGTCGGCGCGGATCTCCTCGGGCGTGCCGGCGGCGATCTGCCGGCCGGAGTCCAGGACGGTGATCCGGTCGCAGACCCGCATGACCAGGTCCATGTGGTGCTCGACGAGCAGCACGCTCATCCGGCCGGACAGCTCGCGGATGAGCTCGCCGAGCTCGTGCATCTCGTCCTCGGACAGACCGCTGGCCGGCTCGTCGAGCAGCAGCAGCTCCGGCTCGGCGACCAGGGCCCGGGCCAGCGCGACCCGCTTCTGCACCGGGTAGGGGAGGCTGCCGGGGTAGCGGCCGGCGTACTCGGTGGCCTCGAGCTCCTCCAGCGCCACCATCGCGCGCTCCCGCAGCCGCTCGTCGTCCTTGTCCGCGGTGGGGATCGCGAACAGGGCGGAGAAGAACCCGGCCCGCGCGTGCCGGTGCGCGCCGACCATGACGTTCTCCAGGACGGTCATCCCGGGGAACAGGCCGACGCCCTGCAGCGTGCGGGCGATGCCGAGCTTGGCCAGCTGCGCGGGGCGCAGCCGGCGCAGCTCGCTGCCGCGCCAGGTGATCCGGCCCGCGGTCGGCCGGACGAGCCCGCAGGCGACGTTGAACATCGTCGTCTTGCCGGCGCCGTTGGGGCCGATGAGGCCGTGGACCTGGCCCGGCTCGACGGTCAGGGACACGTCGTCGAGCGCGGTCACGCCGCCGAAGGCGACACTGATGCCGGTCATCTCCAGCCGCGCGGTGGGCGACCGGTCCGGTCGCGGGGTGGTGCGGTCGTGCGGCGGTTCCGCCACGGGCCCACGTCTCCTCAGGGGTAGGGGAGGTCGCCCGACCGGGTGCACGGTCGGCGACGATTGGGTCACGGCTACGTCCCGATGAGATTGCCTGCCGGTGGCGGTGGTCACAATGGGCGCGACGCACAGTGCTGGAGGACCCTGGTTGTGCGCAGCGCAGCGCACTGGAGGTGAGCGGTTCACATGTTCCCGCCAGAGGTGGCACACCGGCTGGGGGACGTCGCGCCGCGGCTGTTCGACGAGGTCGACGCCATGGTGGACCGGATGGTGGACGTGCTGCTGCGGACCGAGCCGGCGTACCGCGAGCTCGATCTCGTGGAGCTGCGCCGCTCGACCCGCGCGGGGATGGCCGGCGGCATCCGCAGCCTCGTGGGCGCGGCGTCGGGCACCCGCGAGGTGCACACCGTCGAGGCCCGGGAGGTCGGCCGGCGCCGCGCGGCCCAGGGCATCCCGCTGGAGGCGGTGCTGCGCGCCTACCGGCTGGGCGGGCAGATCACGTGGGAGACGCTGCTGGCCGTCGCCCGGGACTCCGGGGCCGCCAACGACACGCTGCTGGTCGAGATCGCCGGCTCGGTCTGGCGGACCAACGACGTCGAGTGCGCCGCGGTCGCCGAGGGCTACCGCGACGAGCAGCGCCGGATGGACTCCGTCGACGACGCCGCTCGCCGCCAGGTGCTCGACGGGCTGCTCGACGGGCGCGGCGGCGACCCCGCCTTCGTGCGCGCCGCCTCCGAGCTGCTCGGCATGCCGCTGGAGGGCCGGCTGCTGGCCGTCGTGGCGCTGCCCGACGCCGAGGGCCGCGGCAGCCTGGTGGACCCGGCCGCGGGCCTGCTCCGCCGCGGGGTGCGCTCCGTGTGGGGCGAGCGGTCCGGCGGGCAGGCGGGCGTGGTCGCGCTCGGCCCGCGCCGGTCGACCGACGTCCTGGGCTGGCTGCGGGCCATGGCGGGCGGCCCGGTGGGGGTGTCGGCCGAGGTCGAGGGCGCGGCGGGGGTGGCCACCGCCTACCGGCTGGCCGAGACCGCCGCGCGCACCCTGCCGACCGGCACGAGCCAGGTCGTGACGATCGACGACCGGCTGCCCGAGGCGCTGCTCAGCAACTCGCCGGAGATCAGCTCCCGCCTGGTCGGCCAGTCCCTGGGCGGGCTGCTGGACCTGCCCGAGGACGAGCAGTCCGTGCTGCTGGACACCCTCGCCGCGTTCCTCGCCGCCGACGGGTCACCGACGCGCGCGGCAGACGAGCTGTACTGCCACCGCAACACGGTCATGCACCGGCTGCGGCGGATCGAGTCGGTGACCGGGCGCAAGGTCACCGACCCGCGGGCGCGGCTGCTGTGGCAGCTGGCGCTGCTCATCGCCCCGCAGCTGCGGGCGGCCCGCCCGGTCGCCTGAGCGCGCTACTGCAGGTAGCCCTCGACCTCGGAGGCGGGGCGCACCTGGGCGCCGTCGGGGTCCTCGTCGTACTGCCGGCGGGCGCGCCGCTGCCGCAGGAGGTCCCAGCACTGGTCGAGCTGGACCTCGAGGTCGCGCATGCGTGCCCGCTGCTCGTCGGTGTGCTCCCCGCTGTCCCGGAGCTGGTGCTCCTCGTCGACCAGCGAGTGGATGCGGTGCAACAGGTCCTTCTCGTCCATGATCGCCTCCCTGCCCCCGGCGCCCGCCGGGGAAACCGTTCAGTCGCCCGCGGGCAGCCAGCCCTCGACGAAGGCGGCCAGCCGCCGGTCCACGGCGCCGCCCGCCCGCCCGAGCGCCAGCAGCGCGGTGCGGTCCAGCGGCACCCGCACGGTCCGCCGCCCGGTGGGCACGGCCGCCCGGACGGCGTACCCGGCCGCCACCAGCTCGGGCCACGGCCGGTCCAGCTGGGCCCGCACGCGGTCGAGCGCGGCCGCCGTCGGGCCGGCGTTGCCCTCGACCATCGCGGTGACCAGCGCCGGGTCGCTGCCGGCCACCCGGGTGCCGTCGCGGAAGCTGCCGGCGGCCAGCGCCAGGGCCAGCGGGCCGGCCTGCCCGGCGGCGGCGGCCAGCGCCGCGGCCAGCAGGTGCGGCACGTGGCTGATGGCGGCGACGGCGTCGTCGTGCTCGGCGGCCGTCACGGGCACCACCTCCGCGCCGACGGCGAGCGCCACCTCGGCGACGCGCAGCCAGCGCGGCAGCTCCGTGCCGGCCTCCAGGCACACCGCCCAGCGCGCGCCGCGGAACAGCCCGGGGTCGGTGGCCGTGTGCCCCGACCGCTCGGTGCCGCACATCGGGTGGCCGCCGACGAAGCGGCCGCCGAACGCGGCGCCGACCGTCTCCAGCACCGGCAGCTTCACCGAGCCGAGGTCGGTGACGGTGGCATCGGGGTCGATCGCGAGCGGGGTCAGCGCCGTGGGCATCGCGGGCAGCGGGACGGCGAGGACGACGACGCCGCCCATGTCGGTGCCGATCCGCACCCCGCGGTCGGCCGCGGCGGCGCGGGCCGCGGGGTCGATGTCCCAGCCGGTGACCTCGCGGCCGGCCGCGACCAGCGCGGCGGCCAGCGACCCGCCGAGCTGGCCCAGGCCCACCACCCCCACCTGCGGGGCGGGCATCGTGGGCACCGGGAGGGCGGCGTCGGCCATGATCAGAGGCTATGACGTGCCTCTGCGGGGTCTCCCCATGACGCCGACGCCGTTCCTCCTCAGCCGGCGGATGGCCGACTACGTCCGGGCCAGCAGCGAGGCGCCCGACGACGTCGTCACCGACCTGGTCGCCGAGACCGTCGCGATGGCCGAGCGCGGCGAGGCGTCGGCCACCCTGCAGATCGGCGTCGACCAGGCGGCGTTCATGCAGCTGCTCACACGGGCGCTGGGCGCGCGCACGGCGATCGAGATCGGCACCTTCACCGGGCTGTCCTCGCTGGCCGTCGCCCGGGGCCTGCCCGCGGACGGCCGGCTGCTGTGCCTGGACCTGAGCGCGGAGTGGACCGCCGTCGCCCGCCGGTACTGGGACCGCGCCGGCGTCGGCGACCGCATCGAGCTGCGGCTCGGGCCGGCCCTGGACTCGCTGCGCGCGCTGCCCGCCGAGCCGGCCTTCGACCTCGCCTTCGTCGACGCCGACAAGACCGGGTACGCGGCCTACGTCGAGGAGCTGCACCCGCGGATGCGGGAGAACGGCGTCGTCCTGCTGGACAACACGCTGTGGAGCGGCCGGGTGCTCGATCCGCGCACGGACGACGACCGGGCCCTGGTCGAGCTCAACGCCGCGCTGGCCGCCGACCCGCGCTGGGAGACCGTGCTGCTCCCGCTCGCGGACGGCCTGACGATGCTGCGCCGCCGGTGACCGGGCCTGCGGAGGCCGCGGCGCCGGCGAGCTACGCGGTCCGGGTGGGCCGGGCGGGAGAGCGGTGGCGGGTGCAGCTGCTCGCCCAGGACGCCGGCGACGAGCTGCCCGTGCTCGAGCGCGCCCTCGGCGAGCCCGGCGCCGAGGAGTGGCCGGGGCCCTTCGTCGTCGTCGTGGACTCGCGGCTGTACTTCGTCGTCCTGCGGCACGGCCCCGGCGGCATGGTCCGGGCGTTCATCTCCGACGCCACGATGCAGGAGTGGCTGCTGGCCAGCGAGGTGGTCGAGCGCTACGGCATCGCGGTGGACACCGAGGGCGCGTTCGACGACGACGAGACGGGCTGGCCGGGCGGGGACCTCGACGTCTGGGCCGACTACGGGCTGCCCGCCGACGAGCTGCGGCCGATCGTGACCGCCGACGACCTGTGGGCCGATGAGATGGTCGCCCGCATCGCCGCGCGGCTGGGCTTCGCCGACGAGCTGGCCGCGGCGGTGCACCCGTGACCGGGCGGGTCACCGCGGTCGTGTTCGACCTGGGCGGGGTCCTGACCGAGAGCCCGATGGTCGCGTTCGCGGCCTACGAGGCCGAGGCCGGGCTGCCCGACGGGCTGATCCGCCGGCTGAACAGCACCGACCCCGACGCCAACGCCTGGGCCCGCTACGAGCGCGGCGAGCTGGACACCGCCGGGTTCTGCGACGCCTTCGAGGCCGAGGCGCTGGCCGCCGGGCACCGGCTGGACGCCCGGCGGGTGCTCGGCGCCCTGGCCGGCGAGCTACGGCCGGCGATGGTCGCGGCCGTGACGGCGCTGCGCGCGGCCGGGGTGCCGCTGGCGCTGCTGTCGAACAACGTCGCGCCGATGGAGCGCACCGGCCGGCTCGGGGAGCTGCTGGCGCTGTTCGACGCCGTCGTCGAGTCCTCGGTGGAGGGGGTGCGCAAGCCGGAGCCGGAGATCTACCGGCGGGCGCTGGAGCGGCTCTCGGCGGCGGTCGGCCGGCCGGTCGCGGCCGAGGAGTGCGCCTACCTCGACGACCTGGGCATCAACCTCAAACCTGCCCGGGCGCTGGGCTTCGCCACGATCAAGGTCGTCGACCCCGCCGCGGCGCTGGCCGAGCTGTCGGAGCTGGTCGGCCTGCGGCTGGGCGGCACGGCGGCGTGAGCGCCCTCGGCGCCGCCGTCCTCGACGCCGCGATGGGGCGCGCCCTGGAGCTGGCCGCCGCGGCGGTCGAGTGGGGGGACACGCCGATCGGCGCCGTCGTCCTCGGGCCCGACGGCGCCGTGCTCGCCGAGGCGGCCAACGAGCGGGAGAGGCGGGGCGACCCCACGGCGCACGCCGAGGTGCTGGCGCTGCGCGCCGCCGCCCCGGTGGTCGGCGACGGCTGGCGGCTGACCGGGACGACCCTCGTGGTCACGCTGGAGCCCTGCACCATGTGCGCCGGGGCCAGCGTCCTGGCGCGGGTGGCGTCGGTCGTCTACGGCGCGGACGACCCGAAGGCCGGCGCCGCCGGGTCGCTGTGGGACGTGCTCCGCGACCGCCGCCTCAACCACCGTCCGCTGGTCACCGGCGGCATCCGGGCCGAGGAGTCCGCCACGCTGCTACGTGCGTTCTTCCGCGCCCGGAGGGCCCTGTAGTCTCTTCGGCGGTGGCGTGTCCGAGCGGCCGAAGGAGCACGCCTCGAAAGCGTGTGAGGGCAACCCCCTCCGTGGGTTCAAATCCCACCGCCACCGCCAGCAGGGACGACGGCGGCGTCCGCCCGGGCTCGAGCCCGGACGGGCGCCGCCGTCGTCGTCCCCGGCCTCAGGCGACGACGTCGAGGTCGATGAGCAGCTCGCCGTCGTCCCCGCGGACGAACGTGACGGCGTGCGTCTCGACCTGCCGCTCGCCGGGCCGGGTGAACTCCACGTCGGTCGTCGCGGTGATCTCGCCGTCGTCCACCGACACGTCGCGCACGTCGAGCAGGCTGACCTCCGACCAGACGCCGAAGAAGTCCGCGTAGTAGTCGTAGCTCGCCGCCGACTGCAGGGACGGGCCGGTCAGCGCATAGGCGCCCTCGGGGTCGTCGGGCAGCAGGGCGTAGTACTCCTCGAGCAGGTCCTGCACCTCGGCGGCCGTGTCGTCCTCCGCGGGGGCCGAGGTCGTCGGCGTCGGCTCGGGGGACGCGGAGGTCGACGGCTCCTCCTCGACCGCGGTCGTCTCCGGGGCGGCCTGCGTCTCCGGCGCCTCCTGGGTGGCCGGTGCGGACGACGACGCCGGCGGGTCCGCGCCCGGGTCGGCGTCCCCGCCGCCCGAGGCCGTGGCCAGCCACAGCACCCCGCCGCCGAGCAGCAGGAGCAGCGCCAGGCCCGCGACCAGCAGGGGCCACCGGCGCCGGGACCGCGCCGGGGCGGCGGGCTCCGGGGCGGGGCGGACCGGCGGCTCCGGCGGCGGGGGAGACAGCGGCGCCGGCGGGGTCGGGGGACCGGCGGCCCGGGAGGGAGGAGGGGCCGGCAGGGACGTCGTCGGCGTGCGCCGCGGCGAGTCCGCCGGCGCCAGGACGCGGGCGCGCAGCACCGTCGTCGGGTCGCCGTCGCGCCCGGCGGCCAGCCGGGCCAGCTCGTCGCGGACGCGCCCCATCGTCGGCCGGGCCGCCGGGTCGTCCGCGAGCATCGCCATGAGCGGCGCGGCCAGGGAGCCGGCGCGGGTCGGCGGGCGGGCCGAGCCCTGCGCGACCCGGTGCAGCAGGCGCAGCGCGTTGTCGTCCATGCCGAACGGCGGCTCGCCCTCCAGGCAGGTGTACAGGGTCGCGCCGAGGGAGAAGACGTCGCTGGCCTCGGTCATCTCCGCGCCCTGGGCCACCTCCGGCGCGAGGAACGCCGGTGTGCCGGTGATCTGGCCGGTCTGCGTGAGCGTGACGTCGCCGATGGCGTGCGAGATGCCGAAGTCGGTGATCTTCACCATCCCGTCCGCGTCGCCGCCCTGGCCGACGAGCACGTTGGCCGGCTTGACGTCGCGGTGCACGATGCCCGCCGCGTGGGTGGCGACCAGGGCGTCGGCCACCTGCGCGCCGATCTGCGCGACCTGCTCGGACCGCAGCAGCCCGTCCTCGGTCAGCACCTGGGCCAGGCTGCGGGAGGGCAGGTACTCCATGACCAGCCACGGCTGGCCGCCGTCGGTGGCGACGTCGTAGACGGAGATGGCGTGCGGGTGGCTGAGCCGGGCGGCGATCCGGCCCTCGCGCAGCGCCCGCTGGCGCTGCTGGTCGACCGTCGTCGGGTCCGCCCCGGCCGGCGGCAGCACCTGCTTGACGGCGACCAGCCGGCCGAGCAGCTCGTCGCGGGCACGCCAGACCGTGCCCATGCCGCCGCCCGCGATCTGGGCGAGCAGCCGGTAACGCCCCGATACGAGGTGGCCGGGTCCGATGACCTGCACGGAGGTCCTCTACCCGCGCCTCGCTCCCGGACGCACGGCTCAGACGGTGCTGGGCACGCCGAAGCGGCGGGCGTACTCCTCCTGGGCCCCGGCGGGCAGGGCGTCGTAGAGGTGCCCCAGCTCCTCGACGGCGTCGGGGGAGAGGTCGTCGAAGAGGGTCTGCCAGGTGGGCGGCTCGTCGTAGCTGCGGGTGAGCAGCAGCTCCCACGCCTGCGTCTGGCGGTCCCGCTTGCTGCGCTCGGCCGCGAACTCGGTCAGGTAGCGGTCCTTGGCCGCCTGCTTCTCCTCGGCCGTCGCGCCGGCCGGCAGGCCCTCCGGGTCGGCGCCCTTGAGGACCGCGACGATGGCGTCGACGACCTCCGGCCGTGGCTCCACTGCGCTCATCCTGCTCGCCTCCCCTTCTCCGGTCCGGCCGTCGACCGATCCCGTCGGTCTCCCATTCCCACCGCCCCGCCGCCCAACCCCGGCCGCGGCGGGGGCGGCGGGCACGGACGGCGCCGCGCTGCGCGGAGCCTGCCACGATCCGGTCGCCCGCCGCCACGGTGGGCCGGGCCCCCGGGACGGGGAGCCGCGGCTGACCGCCGCGGCCGCGCCCGGTAGTCTGGGCGGCACGGGAGGATTCGCCTAGTGGCCTATGGCGCTCGCTTGGAAAGCGGGTTGGGGGCAACCCCTCGGGAGTTCGAATCTCCCATCCTCCGCACCGCTCGACTCCGCCCCCGGCGCCCCGCCGGGGGCGGAGTCGCGTTCACAGCCCGCCGTCGACCTCCGGCGCGCGGCCCAGCTCCCGCAGGTACAGCCCGGCGACGGCGGCGAGCAGCAGCAGCCCGCCGACCACCGCCCCCGGGGCCAGCCGCTCGCCGAGGAACGCCGTCGCCAGCGCGGTCGCGGTGAGCGGCTCGAGCAGCGTCACGATCGAGGCGACCGGGCCCGGGACCGTGCGGACCCCGGTGAAGAACAGGCCGTAGGCCAGCGCGCTGGGCACGAGGCCCAGGTAGAGCAGCACCGCCAGCGCCACCGGGTCGGTCGGGACGCCGACGCCGGCGGCCAGCACCGCGGGGGTGAGCAGCAGCGCGCCGCCGCCGAAGCCGGCCAGGGTGACCGGCACCCCCGCCGGCACGCCGCCGCCGGCCAGGGTGACGACGGCGTAGCCGAGCGCCGACCCCGCGGCCAGCAGCGTGCCCAGCAGCACCGCGGTGCCGGCGTCGGCGCCGGCCGATGCGCCGACCAGCAGGGCGAGCCCGGCGAGCGCGACGACCAGCGCGGCGGCCGTCGTCCCGCTGGGCCGGCCGTGGCCGAGCAGCGCGGCCCCGATCGCGATGAGCAGCGGCGCCAGGCCGAGCGCGACGAGGGTGGCGATGCTCACGCCCGCGCGGGCCACCGCGCTGAAGTAGGCCAGCTGGTAGGCCGCCAGCCCGGCACCGACGAGGACGAGGCGGACGACGACCGGCCGGCCGGCCGGGGTGCGGCCGGTCCGCCGCCGGGCGGTGCCCGCCCAGCCGGCCAGCAGGACGACCGCGCCGATGGCCAGGCGGTACCAGGCGATGTCCAGCGCGGTGAGGTCGCTGCGGTCGGCCACGACGCGGCCGCTGAGGCCGGACGTGCCCCAGCACAGCGCGGCGAGGACGACGAAGAGGAAGCCGCGACGCGAGGCCGCGGCGCGGGGACCGCGGCGCGAGGCGGCCGCGGCGCGGGAGCCGCCGCGCGTGGCCGCGGCGGGGGAGGGGGTGGACATGACGCTCCTGAGGGGGTCCGGACGGGGAGGGCGGTCCGGAGCACGGGCGGCCCACCCGCCGGCCGGGGCCTGCGGGCGTCAGGGGTGCGCGGCGCTCCGGGTCAGGAGCGGGGCGGGGGCAGCACGAGGGCGCGCCGGGGCGTCATGGACGACAGCGTAGGGGGCGGTGTGCCCGGCGCCCGACGGCTTTCCTCTACAGTGGGTGCCGACCCCTCGTGTGGCGTCATCCTGTGAACCTCCCCAGGGCCGGAAGGCAGCAAGGATAAGCGGGCTCTGGCGGGTGCGCGGGGGGTCCCTGCTTTCTGCGGACCGGCTGCGCGGATCCGTCGTCCGCTGCACGTAACCTCGCCGCGTGGCTCTGGCGCTCTACCGGAAGTACCGCCCGGCGACCTTCGCCGAGGTGGTCGGGCAGGAGCACGTCACCGCGCCCCTGGTGAACGCCGTGGACGGCGGCCGGATCAACCACGCCTACCTGTTCAGCGGCCCGCGCGGGTGCGGCAAGACGTCCTCGGCGCGCATCCTGGCCCGCTCGCTGAACTGCGAGCAGGGCCCCACCTCGACGCCGTGCGGGGTCTGCGGCTCCTGCGTCGCGCTCGCGCCCGACGGCCCCGGCTCGCTCGACGTCATCGAGATCGACGCGGCCAGCCACGGCGGTGTGGACGACGCCCGCGACCTGCGCGAGCGGGCCTTCTTCGCGCCGGTGAACAGCCGCTTCAAGGTCTACATCGTCGACGAGGCGCACATGGTGACCACGCAGGGCTTCAACGCCCTGCTCAAGGTCGTCGAGGAGCCGCCGGAGTTCCTCGTCTTCGTCTTCGCCACCACCGAGCCGGACAAGGTGCTGCCCACCATCCGCTCGCGCACCCACCACTACCCGTTCCGGCTGGTGCCGCCGTCCACCCTGCGCGGCCTGCTGGAGCGGACCTGCGCCGCCGAGGGCGTCACGGTCGAGCCCACGGTGTTCCCGCTGGTCGTGCGGGCCGGCGGCGGCTCGGTGCGCGACTCGCTGTCGATCCTCGACCAGCTGCTCGCCGGCGCCGGCCCGGAGGGCGTCACCTACGCGTCGGCGGTCGGCCTGCTCGGGGTGACCGACGACGCGCTGCTCGACGAGACGATCGACGCGCTGGCCGCCTCCGACGCGCCCGGCGTGTTCCGCGCGGTGGACCGCGTGGTCGAGGCCGGCCACGACCCGCGCCGGTTCGCCACCGACCTGCTCGACCGGCTGCGCGACCTGATCGTGCTCGACGCCGTGCCCGAGGCCGGCGGGAACGGGCTGCTGGACTGCCCGCCCGACCGGCTGGACCTGATGAGCTCGCAGGCCCGCGCGCTGGGCTCGGCGACGCTGTCGCGGATGGCCGACACCGTGCACGCCGGCCTCACCGAGATGCGCGGGACGACGGCGCCGCGGCTGCTCCTCGAGCTGGTCTGCGCGCGCATGCTGCTGCCCGCCACCGACGACGCGGCCGCCGCGACCCTGCAGCGCCTCGAGCGGTTGGAGCGGCGGCTGTCGATCGCCGGCGAGCACGCCGGCCGGCCGGCGGCCGAGGCGCCGGCCCCGGTCCGCGACACGCCGGTCCCCGAGGCGCCCGCCCGGCCCGCCGCCGAGGCCCCCGCCCGCCCCGCCGCCGAGGCCCCCGCCCGGCCGGCGGCCGAGGCGCCGACGCGCGAGCAGGCCGGTCCGCGCCGGGAGTTCGTCCGCAAGTCGCAGGTCGGCGCCGCACCGGCGGCCGCGGCCCCCGCCGCCCGGCCCGAGCCCGCCCCGGCGGCGCCGCCCGCCGCGCCCGCCCCGGCCCCCGACCAGCCGCCCCCGGCGGCCTCCGACGAGCCGCCTGCGGCGCAGGAACCGCCTGCCTCCGAGCCGGCGCGCGAGACTCCGGTGGCGCCCGACGCCGCGGCTCCGTCGCCGGCCGACGACGACTGGCCGGAGACCGCCCGCCCGGGCTCCGGCGCGCGGAAGCCGGCGAGCCCGCCCGCGCCCGCCGCCGCACCCGCCCCGCCGGCCGCGCCGCCCGCCGTCCAGCCCGAGGCGCCGCGGCGCCGGGTGGCCACCGACGAGCCCGACATCCCGCTGCCGCCCGAGCCCACCGACGACGAGGACTGGCCGCACCCGGCCGAGCCGGCCGCCGCCCGCGCCGCCGCGGCCCGGGTGGGGGCGCCGCGCGACACCGCCCCACCCCGCGCCGCCGCGGAGTCCGCGCCCGCGCCGCGCGGCGGTGAGCCGACCCCGGTCGTCACGGCGAACCCCGAGCCGGCCGCCGCCGGGGACGCGTCCTCGGGCAGCGACCTGACCACCGCCGACGTCCGTCGGGTGTGGCCGGAGCTCCTCGCCGTCGTCCGCAAGCACAAGCGCACGACCGAGGCGCTGCTGAAGTCGGCGCAGGTGCACGACCTGGCCGGCGGCACGCTGCACCTGGCGATGACCTCGCCGGCGCTGGCCAAGATGCTCGGCGACGAGCTGAACCAGGAGATCGTGCGCACGGCCCTGCACGAGCTCCTCGGCGTGCGCTGGAAGGTGCAGGCGGTCGTCGAGGGCGCCGGCCGCGCGCCGGCCGCCGGCCGGGTCGCCGCCGCGGACCGCGAGGCCGCCCAGGAGGCGCAGCGCGCCGCCGAGGCCGCCGAGGCGCGCGAGCTCATGGCCGAGCGGGAGGCGGAGGCGTCCGACGACCGGGAGCCCGCGCCCGCCGTCGACCCGGAGCAGGCCGCGCTCTCGCTGCTGCGCGCCCAGCTCGGCGCCCGCCCGATCGACGAGTGAAGGACCTGACTCCTCCCCACGACGCGCTCCGCGCGCCGCGGGACCCGGGAGCCAGGCCCGTTCCAGCACGTCACCTGCCGAGGAAGGTCAGCACCCCGGCCGCGAGCCGCTCGGCGATCGCGTGGCGGCCGGCCGCGTCGCTCATCAGCGCGGCGTCGGTGGCGTTGCGCATGTTCCCGCACTCGACGTAGACCGCCGGCGTCGCCGCCAGGTTGAGCGCGGCCAGGTCGCTGCGGTCGTCCAGCCCGCCGGCGCCGATGTAGTCGGCCGGGGGCACGACGGGGGAGAGCGCGTCGCGCAGGGCGACGGCGAGCGCGTCGGTGCGGGCGGCGACCTCCGGGCCGGCCGGGTCCCGCGACGAGGTGATGACGTGGAAGCCGCGGGCCCCGGCCGCCGCGCCGTCCCCGTGGATGCCGACGAACGCCGCCGCGCCCACCCGGCCCGGCAGCGCCCCGCGGGCGTCGACGCACGGCCCGACCCCGGTGTCGTCGGCGCGGGTGAGCACGACCTCGACGCCGCCCGCGGTCAGCAGGTCCCGGGTGCGCAGCGCGACGTCCCAGGTGAAGGCGTGCTCCGGGTAGCCGGCGTCGGTCGAGGTGCCGGTGGTGTTGCACGGCTTGGTGCCGCCCGCCCCGTCGGGCACCGGCGCGCCGACCACGCCGGGCGCGGCGGCGTTGCCGCCGTTGTGGCCCGGGTCGAGCACGACGACCGGCGCCGGGACCGGTGCCGGCGGGACCAGCGACGGGGACGGCGGCGCCTCCGGCCGGTCCGTGCCGGAGGGGATCGGCACGAGCGACGCCGACGCGGTGACCGGCGGCGGAGCGGACGACGCGGCACCGGCGCCCGGGGAGCCGCCGCAGCCGGCCAGCGACAGCGTGAGCAGCACCACCCCGACCCCGCCGCGCCGCACGGTCGCGAGCCTGCCACGGACGTCGTCCCCCGGGCCTACGCTCGACGCATGTTCCCCGGAGGCGCGCCCGACCTGCAGCAGCTGATGCAGCAGGCCCAGCAGATGCAGCAGCAGTTGGTCGCCGCGCAGGAGCAGCTGGCCAGGGAGGAGGTCACCGGCTCGGCCGGGGGCGGCCTGGTCACCGCGACCATGACCGGCGGCGGCGAGCTGACCGCGGTCACGATCTCGCCCGGCGCCGTCGACCCCGACGACCTGGAGACGCTGCAGGACCTCGTCGTCGCCGCCGTCCGCGACGCCGGGCGCGCCGCCAACGAACTGGCCGCCAGCCGGATGGGCCCCCTCGCCGGGGGTCTCGGCGGCGGGCTCGGGCTGCCCGGCGCCTGAGCCGGGCGCCCACCGCACCGAACCGACAGGAGTCCACCCGTGTACGAGGGGGCCGTCCAGGACCTCATCGACGAGCTCGGCCGGCTGCCCGGCGTCGGGCCCAAGAGCGCGCAGCGCATCGCCTTCCACCTGCTGGCGGCCGAGTCCGCCGACGTCGGCCGGCTCGTCGCCGCGCTGCAGCGGGTCCAGGCCGAGGTGCGCTTCTGCGCGACGTGCTTCAACGTCGCCGAGGGCGAGCAGTGCCGCATCTGCCGCGACCCCCGGCGCACCGAGGACGTCATCTGCGTCGTCGAGGAGCCCAAGGACGTCGTCGCGATCGAGCGCACCCGCGAGTTCCGCGGCCGCTACCACGTGCTCGGCGGCGCGATCAGCCCGATCGAGGGCGTCGGGCCCGACGACCTGCGGGTCAAGGAGCTCATGACCCGGCTGATGAACGGCCAGGTCACCGAGCTGATCATCGCCACCGACCCCAACCTGGAGGGCGAGGCGACGGCGGCCTACCTGGCCCGGCTGGTCGCCCCGATGGGGCTCGCGGTCTCGCGGCTGGCCAGCGGCCTGCCGGTGGGCGGGGACCTGGAGTACGCCGACGAGGTCACGCTCGGGCGGGCCTTCGAGGGCCGCCGCCGGATCGACGCCTGACCCGGACCGGTGCGGCGGGGGCGCTTGCTCACGGTCGGGTAACCATCCGCCACACTCCTTCCCAGGGAGTGGGACGAGTGCTACTCCTGGGTAGGTACTGTTTCCGTGGCGTTCGCCGAGGAGTCCGAACGGCGGGCCGCCACATCTGAGAACGAGGTTTGGATGACCCCCCTGGCAAGCAGTGGCCGCCGCATGCGCGCAGCCACGGCAGGCATCGCGGTGACGGCGCTGGCCCTCTCCGCGTGCGGCGGTTCCGATGACGACGGCGGCTCGGGCGGCGGTGGCGGCGGCGGCGACGCGCTGATCATCGGCACGACCGACAAGATCACGACCATCGACCCGGCCGGTTCGTACGACAACGGCTCGTTCGCCGTGATGAACCAGGTGTACCCGTTCCTGCTCAACACCCCGCTGGGCAGCCCCGAGGTCGAGCCGGACATCGCCGAGTCGGCCGAGTTCACCTCGCCGACGCAGTACACGGTCACCCTGAAGCCGGGCCTGACCTTCGCCAACGGCCACGAGCTGACCTCGTCGGACGTCAAGTTCTCGTTCGACCGCCAGGTCGCCATCGCCGACGAGAACGGCCCGTCCTCGCTGCTGGCCAACCTCGCCAGCGTCGACGCGCCGGACGACACCACCGTCGTGTTCAACCTCGAGCAGGCCGACGACCAGACCTTCCCCCAGGTCCTGTCGAGCCCGGTCGGCCCGATCGTCGACGAGGAGGTCTTCTCGGCCGACTCGCTGACCCCCGACGACGAGATCGTCGCGGGCAACGCCTTCGCCGGCCCGTACGTCATCACCAGCTACGAGATCAACGACCTGATCTCCTACGAGGCCAACCCCGACTACCAGGGGCTGCTGGGCGCGCCGAAGACGGACACGGTCAACGTCCGCTACTACGCCGAGTCCTCGAACCTGAAGCTGGACATCGAGGAGGGCGCGGTCGACGTCGCCTTCCGCAGCCTGACGGCGACCGACGTCGAGGACCTGCGCGGCAACGACGACGTCGAGGTCGTGGACGGCCCCGGCGGCGAGATCCGCTACATCGTCTTCAACTTCAACACCCAGCCCTACGGCGCGACGACCCCCGAGGCCGACCCGGCCAAGGCGCTCGCCGTCCGCCAGGCGATGGCCCACCTGATCGACCGGCAGGAGATCGCCGACCAGGTCTACAAGGGCACCTACACCCCGCTGTACTCCTACGTCGCCGACGGCCTGACCGGCGCCACCGAGTCCCTGCGCGGGCTCTACGGCGACGGCCAGGGCGGGCCGGACGCCGACCGCGCCGCCGAGGTGCTCCAGGCCGCCGGCGTGCAGACCCCGGTGCAGCTGTCGCTGCAGTACTCCAACGACCACTACGGCCCGTCCTCGGGTGACGAGTACGCGCTGATCAAGGACCAGCTGGAGTCGACCGGCCTGTTCACCGTCGACCTGCAGACCACGGAGTGGACGCAGTACTCCGAGCAGCGGGTCGCCGACACCTACCCGGCCTACCAGCTGGGCTGGTTCCCGGACTACTCGGACGCCGACAACTACCTGACGCCGTTCTTCCTCACGGAGAACTTCCTCAGCAACCACTACGACAACCAGCAGGTCAACGACCTGATCCTGCAGCAGCTGGCCACGCCCGACGAGGCCCAGCGGACCGCCCTGATCGAGCAGATCCAGGACACGGTCGCCCAGGACCTGTCGACACTGCCCTACCTGCAGGGCGCGCAGATCGCCGTCGTCCGCACGGGCGTGACCGGTGCGTCGGACACCCTCGACGCGTCGTTCAAGTTCCGCTACGGGGCCCTCGAGCGGGCCTGACGGCACCACGGCAGCACCCGGCCCCGGGTGGTCTCCCCGACGGGAGCCACCCGGGGCCTCCCCATGTGCGACCGGAGGCCGCACGCCCGGACGAGCTGGAGACATGACCACCACGAGCACCGAGGTGACCGGCGAGCCGGCCGCCGTCCCCGAGGCCGCACCTCCGCCGCGCCGGCGCCGCACCGGCGGCGGGCTGGGCAGCTACATCGCGGTCCGCTTCCTGCTGATCTTCCCGACCATCTTCATCCTGGTGACGACGGTCTTCTTCCTCATGCGCACGACCGGTGACCCGATCACCGCGGCGCTGGGCGGCCGGCTGGGCCCCGAGGAGCTGGCCCAGCGGGTCGCCGAGGCCGGCTACGACCGGCCGCTCCTCGAGCAGTACTGGGAGTACCTCACCCAGCTCGTGCGCCTGGACTTCGGCACCACGCTGTCGACCAACCAGCCGGTCACCGAGATCCTCGCCGACTTCGGCGCCGCGACCCTCGAGCTCGCCTTCTACGCGCTGATCGTCGCCTTCGTCATCGGCATCCCGCTGGGCCGCTTCGCCGCCTACGCCCGCGACCGCTGGCCCGACGCGGTGCTGCGCGTCTTCGCGATCCTCTGCTACGCCACCCCGGTCTTCTTCGCCGGCATGATCCTCAAGCTGGTCTTCAGCAGCGGGCTGGGCTGGCTGCCGGCCAACGGCCGCGCCTCCACCCGCACCGAGATCCTCATCCAGACCTCGGTCGACAACCCGACCGGCATCTACCTGATCGACGCGATCAAGACCGGCAGCGGCGAGGCGGTGCAGGACGTGCTGGAGCACGCCGTCCTCCCGGCGGTCGCCCTCGGCCTGCTCACCGCCGGAGTCTTCCTGCGGCTGGTCCGCACCAACGTCATCGGCACGCTGAACATGGGCTACGTCGAGGCGGCGCGCTCCCGTGGCGTCAGCGAGCGCCGGCTGCTGCGCAAGCACGCCTACCGGCCGGCGCTCATCCCGATCGTCACCGTCATCGGCCTGCAGGTGGCGCTGCTGCTCGGCGGCGCGGTGCTCACCGAGACCACCTTCGAGTGGCGCGGCCTGGGCTTCCAGCTGTCGGAGTTCCTGCAGGCCCGCGACTTCGTCGCCGTCCAGGGGATGGTGGTGCTGCTGGCGGTCGTCGTGGCGGTCACCAACTTCATCGTGGACGTCATCGCGGCGCTCATCGACCCCCGGGTGAGGTACTGATGGCCACCACCGCCCCCGCCACCCCCGACGTCCCCGCCGCGCCGGTCCGCCGCCGGCGCGGGCTGCCCGTCGTCCGGCAGCTGAAGCAGTCCGTCGGCCTCCAGCGCGGCATGCTCGTCGCCGGCCTGGTCCTCACCGGGCTGTTCCTGCTGACCGCGGCGTTCGCCGACCTGCTCGCGCCCTACGGCTACAACCAGCTGCGCGACGCCGACGGCCCCTTCGGCGCCCAGCAGTCGCCGTCGGGAGAGCACTGGCTCGGCACCACCGTCGGCGGCTACGACGTCCTGTCGCGGACCATCTACGGCACCCGCACCGCCCTGGGCGTGATCGTCGTCGGCATCGTGCTGTCGATCTTCATCGGCGTGCTGCTCGGCCTGGTCTCCGGCTACTTCGGCGGCTGGCTCGACCGCGTCCTGGTCGTCGTCTCCGACGCGGTCTACGCGTTCCCCCCGCTGCTGCTGGCCATCGTCACCGCGATCGTGATCAGCGGCGGTCAGTCCAGCCTGTGGGGCGGCATCATGGCGGCGGCGATCGCCATCACCGTCATCTACATCCCGCAGTACTTCCGCGTCATCCGGGCGGAGACGGTCCGGATCAAGGCGGAGGCCTACGTGGAGTCGGCCAAGGTCATCGGCGCGGGCCACTGGCGGATCATGAGCCGGCACGTGCTGCGCAACGCCACCCGCACGCTGCCGCTGATCCTCACGCTCAACGCGTCCGAGGCGATCCTCACGCTCGCGGGCCTCGGCTTCCTCGGCTTCGGCATCGAGCCGACCTCGGGCGCCGAGTGGGGCTTCGACCTCAACCGGGCGCTGTCCGACGTCACCAGCGGCATCTGGTGGACGTCGATCTTCCCCGGCATCGCGATCGTGTGGGTGGTCCTCGGCCTGACGCTGGTCGGGGAGAGCCTCAACGACCTGGCCGACCCGCGGCTGCGCAGCCGGCGGGCGGCGGAGGCCGGCGAGACCGGTGAGGTCACCGTGGTGCCCGGCGGCACCCTGGGGGCCGGCCCGGGCGGGCTGGCCGGGATCGAGTCGGCGTCATGAGCGAGGAGCGGATGAGCAGCGTCGGGCCCGTCGTCGACATCCAGGACCTCTCGGTCACCTTCGCCACCGACGCCGGCCGGGTGGTCGCCGTCCAGGACGTCTCGCTCCAGGTGGCCCCGGGCGAGGTGCTGGCCATCGTCGGGGAGAGCGGCAGCGGCAAGACCGTGACCGCGCGCAGCATCCTCGGCCTGCTGCCGGAGACCGCGACCACCCGCGGGGCGGTGCTGCTCACCCGCAAGGACGGCAGCAGCAGCGCCGACGTCGTCACCCTCAAGCGGTCCGACCTCGGCGAGGTCCGGGGCCGCGACGCGGCGATGGTCTTCCAGGAGCCGTCGACGGCGCTGAACCCGGTCTACAAGGTCGGCTGGCAGATCGTCGAGGGGCTGCGCGCGCACGGCGGGTACTCCCGCGCCGAGGCCCGCGCGAAGGCGATCGACGTCCTGCGGCGGGTCGGCATCCCCGAGCCCGAGAAGAGGATCGACCACTACCCGCACCAGTTCTCCGGCGGGCAGAAGCAGCGCATCGTCATCGCCCAGGCGCTCGTGCTCGACCCCGGCGTGATCATCGCCGACGAGCCGACCACGGCCCTCGACGTCACCGTCCAGGCCGAGATCCTCGACCTGCTGCGCCGCTGCCGCGACGAGTTCGGCACCGCGATCGTGCTGATCACGCACAACATGGGCGTCGTCGCCGACCTCGCCGACCGGGTGGCGGTCATGTACCAGGGCGAGCTGGTCGAGCAGGCCGACGTCCGCACCCTCTTCGCCGCCCCGCGGGAGGAGTACACGAGGCAGCTGCTCGGCTCCGTGCCCCGGCTCGGGCAGGGCCGGGCCCGCACCCGGGAGCGCGCCACGACCCGGCCCCCGGGCTGGGCGTCGGCCACCCCGGTGGTCGAGGCGCGGGACCTGCGGATCGTCTACCCGGGCCGGCTTCGCAAGCCGGACTTCACCGCCGTCGACGGGGTCAGCTTCACGATCCGGCCCGGCGAGGTGCTCGGGCTGGTCGGCGAGAGCGGCAGCGGCAAGACGACGATCGGTCGGGCCATCGCCGGGCTGACCAGGGTCACCGGCGGCTCGCTGGCGGTGCTCGGCACCGAGATGAACGGCGTCAAGGAGCGGCGGTTCCGCCCCGTGCGGGAGCGGATCGGCTTCGTCTTCCAGGACCCGGCGTCGAGCTTCAACCCGCTGCTGACGATCGCGCAGGCGGTCGCCGAGCCGCTGGTGGTGCACGGCCGGGCCGGGGACGCGCACGAGGCCCGCGGCCGGGTCGACGAGCTGCTGGAGGCGGTGCAGCTGCCGCGGTCCTTCGGCGACCGGTTCCCGCACGAGCTGTCCGGCGGGCAGCGGCAGCGGGCCAGCCTGGCGCGGTCGCTGGCGCTCGGCCCGGAGCTGCTCATCGCCGACGAGCCGACCTCGGCCCTCGACGTCTCGGTGCAGGCGCGGGTGCTGGAGCTGTTCGACGAGCTGCAGCGCGAGCTCGGCTTCGCCTGCCTGTTCATCAGCCACGACCTGGCGGTGGTCGACCTGCTGGCCGACCGGATCGCGGTGCTCCACCGCGGCCGGCTGGTCGAGGAGGGCACCGGCGAGGACGTGCTCGGCGCGCCGCAGCACCCCTACACGCAGCGGCTGCTCGCGTCGCTGCCGGTGCCGGACCCCGACGAGCAGGCCGCCCGCCGCGCCGCCTGGCAGTCCCTGGTCTGAGCGGGGTCGCTGGGGAACGGGATCCGTCCCCAGCGACTCCACTACTCGAGGACGACGTCGTCGCCGCGGCGCAGGGCCCGGCGGACCCGCAGCCTCAGGTGCTTCGCGTAGCCGCGGACGAACTGCGTGTAGCCCGGCGTCGGGCCGTGGTAGCCGAGGAAGCCGCGCGGCCCGGACACCATCTCGCCGGTCCGGACGTCGTAGCGGCTCTGGTGCCACGGGCAGACGAGGCAGCCCTCGGCGTCCACCTCGCCCTCGGACAGGTCGGCCAGCTGGTGCCGGCAGCGGCGGGAGACGGCGAAGTAGGCCCCGCCGCGGTTGCCCACCGCCCAGTCGCCGACGCGGCGCACCGTCCCCGGGGGCAGGTCGGCGGCGGGGATGCGGTCGGGCTGGTCGGCCATGTCGTCTCCAACTCGGTCGTGGGGCACGGGTTCCGTCGCGCACTACCCGGGCGTGCGGCCGCCGACGCTCCCCGGGGAACCGTCCCGGCCCCGTTCCGCCTGGGTAGGGTCGCCGTCGTGGTCGTCCGCCGCCTGTCCGCCGTCCTCGTCGTGACCGGAGCGGTGGTCCTGACCGGGCCGGCCGCGCTCGCCGAGGAGCCCGTCGACGTCGTGGGGCAGGTCGACGACCGGGCCGACGTCCTCAGCGACGGGCAGCAGTCCGACGTCGAGGACGCCGCCGCCCAGCTGGAGACCGACGAGGGCATCGAGCTGCGCGTCGTCTTCGTCGACACCTTCGGCGGCCTGGACCGCCAGGAGTGGGCCGACCAGTCGGCGTCGCTGTCGGGGCTGGACGCCACCGACGTGCTGTTCGCCGTGGCCGTCGACGACCGCGAGTACTCCTACGCGCTCGGAGCGGACGTCGACGTCTCCGTGGCGGAGATCGAGGACTTCTCCGCCTCCGAGGTCGACCCGCAGTTCCGCGACGGCGACTGGGCCGCGGGCGCCGAGGCCTTTGCCGACGGCCTGCGGGACGCCGCCGGCGGGGGCGGCGGGGGCCTGGGGGCCGTGGCCATAGTCGGCAGCCTGCTCGCCCTCGGCGGCGGCGCCTACCTCGTCTCGCGGGTGCGCCGCAGGAAGCCGGCCGCCCCGCCGGTGAAGCGGCTGGAGCGCCCCGACCCGCACGCCGGCGTGCCGACCGAGCAGCTGCAGGCGCAGGCCAGCACCGCGCTGCTCGAGCTCGACGAGGCGGTGAAGACCTCGCAGCTGGACCTCGACTTCGCCCGGCTGCAGTACGGCGAGGACGCCGTCACCGGCTTCGCCGAGGCGCTGGCGCAGTCGCGGCAGGAGCTCTCGCGGGCGTTCACCCTGCGCCAGCAGCTGGACGACGAGATCCCGGAGGACGAGCCGACGACGCGGGCCATGCTCGCCGAGATGCTGCAGCTGACCGCGGCCGCCGACACCCGGCTCGACGCCCAGGCTGAGGCCTTCGACCAGCTCCGCGCGCTCGAGCGGAACGCCCCGCAGGCGCTGGAGGCCCTGGGCCCGCGGATCACCGCGCTGCACGGCCGGCTGCCGGCCGACGCCCAGCGGATGGCCGAGCTGCAGCGCCGCTACGCCCCCGCCGCGATCGCGCCCGTCGAGGACAACCTCGAGCAGGCCCGCGCCCGGCTGGCCGCGGCCGAGCGGGAGGTCACCGAGGCGCGGGCGGCGCTGGACGGCGGCGCGGCCGGCGCGGCGGTCGGGGACATCCGCGCGGCCGAGGACGCCGTCGTCCAGACCGGGCAGCTGCTGGACGCGATCGGCCGGCTGGCGACCGACCTGGAGTCGGCGGTGCAGCGCATCCCGGCCGCCCGGGCGGAGACCGAGCAGGACCTCGCCGAGGCGCGGGCGCTGGTTGCCTCCGGCGACCGCAGCGGGCTGCAGCCGCAGATCGCGCGCGCGGAGGCGGGCATCGCCGCGGCCGAGGCGGCGATGGCCACGACCGGCGGGGCGCTGCCGGACCCGTTCACCGCGCTGCGCCGGCTGGAGGAGGCCGACATCGCCCTGGAGCAGGCGCTCTCGGTGGCCCGGGACGCGCAGACCCGCGCCCGGCGGGCGGCCGCGGCCCTGGACCAGGCCCTGCTGAACGCCCGGTCGGGCATCGCCGCGGCCGGCGACTTCATCGCCACCCGCCGCGGCGCGGTCGGCCCGGAGGCCCGCACGCGGCTGGCCGAGGCGCAGCGGCACCTGGAGGCCGCGACCGGGCTGGCCGCGACCGACCCCGTGTCCGCGCTGCGGGAGGCCCAGCAGGCCGACGCGCTGGCCGCGCAGGCGCTGCAGCGGGCCCAGTCCGACGTGTCGTCGTGGAACTCCGGCTACGGCGGGGGCGGGTACGGCGGGGGCGGCTACGGCGGCGGGTACGGGCCGGGCGGGTTCGCGGGCCCCGGCTACGGGCGCGGGCCGGACATCGGCAGCCTGGTGCTCGGCGGCATCCTCTTCGGGGGCGGCGGTGGCGGCGGGTTCGGCGGCGGCCGCTCGTACGGCGGCGGGCACCGGCGCAGCTCGGGCAGCTTCGGCGGGTCCCGCAGCCGCGGCCGGCGCACCGGCGGCGGCAGCTTCTGACCCCGCGGCCCCGACCCGGCGTCCCTCCTCCCGTGCGCCGTCCTCCCTCGCCCTAGCGCGTCCTCCCTCACGGCAGCGCGTCCTCCCTCACCGTCGGCGGTGAGGGAGGACGCCGCACGATCAGGTCACCTGATCGTCGCTCAGGCGGCGGCGGAGGCGGGGCCGACCGGGACGTCGCCGCGCAGCGTGACGCGGTGCATGATCCGGCGGAAGTCGCCGTAGTCGCGGTTGGCGTAGTGCAGCGTCGAGCGGTTGTCCCACATGGCGACGTCCCCGGCCGACCAGCGGTGCCGCACGACGTGCTCGGGCTTGGTCAGGTGCGCGTAGAAGGCGTCGAGCAGGCCGCGGCTCTCGGCCTCGGACACCCCGGCGACGTGCGAGGTGAAGCCGGGGTTGACGAACAGGCTGCGCCGCCCGGTCTCGGGGTGGACCCGCACCACCGGGTGCTCCACCGGCTCCAGCCGGGTGTACTCGCCGTCCTCCCAGCGGTTCCCGCCGCGCTGGGCCAGGTGGTAGCCCCACTCCCGGTTGCCGTCGTGCACCGCGGTCAGCCGGTCGGCCAGCGCGCGCACCGGCGCGGACAGCGAGGCGTAGGCGGCCTCGGCGTCCGCCCACGAGGTGTCGCCGCCGACCGGCGGCAGCTGCACGGCGCGCAGGATCGAGCCCAGCGGGGGGCGCCGGACGAAGGTGACGTCGGTGTGCCAGGTGTCGGCGAAGCCGTTGTCCGCCGCGTCCAGCGAGTAGATCTCCGGGTGCTCGTCGTCCAGGCCGCGGACGACGGGGTGGGACGGCGTCAGCTCGCCGAGCCGCCGGCCGAGCAGCACCTGGCTGTCCGGGTCCAGCCGCTGGGCCGGGAAGAACAGCACCTTGTGCTCGACCAGCGCGGCGCGGACGGCCGCCAGGGTCTCGTCGGAGGCGGTGGCCAGGTCGACGCCGGGGATGCGGGCGCCGTGGAACGCGCCGAGGCGCTCGACGGTGAGCAGGTCGGTCGGGACGGGGGCGGCGAGGGTCATGGCGATCTCCTTCGATCGGGTCAGCTGGCGACGGAACGGACGGCGGCCCCGATCTCGGCGCGCAGCGCGGCGTAGCCGGGCAGGCCGCGGAGCTCGTCGGGGGAGAGGCCGGAACGGGGCAGGTCCACGGGCACGTCGAGGGCGACGGTGCCGGGGGCCCGGGTGAGGACGACGACGCGGGTGGCGAGGAAGACCGCCTCGTCGACGCTGTGGGTGACGAACACCGACGTCGTGCCGACCTCGGCCGACACCCGCCGCAGGTCCTCCTGCAGCCGCTCGCGGGTGAGCGCGTCCAGGGCGGCGAACGGCTCGTCGAGCAGCAGCAGCGGCGCCGAGCCGGCCAGCGCGCGGGCGATGGCGACCCGCTGCTGCTGACCGCCGGAGACCTCCCAGGTGCGCCGCCGCTCGGTGCCGGCCAGGCCGACCCGGTCGAGCAGCTCGGCCACCCGGGCCGGGCGCCGGTCGCGGGGCACGCCGGCCAGCCGCAGCGCCAGGTCGACGTTGCCGCCCACGGTCCGCCACGGCAGCAGGCGGGACTGCTGGAACACGACGCCGGCCTGCCGGCCGGGTTCGGGGACCTCGCCGCCGACGAGCACGGAGCCGGAGGTGGGCTCCTCGAACCCGGCGATCAGCCGCAGCAGCGTGCTCTTGCCGCAGCCCGAGGGCCCCACCAGCACGAGGAACTCGCCGGCCGGCACCTCCAGCGACACCGGCCCGAGCGCGGGGACGGCCGACGGGCCGTGCCCGTAGGTGTGCGCGACCGCGCGGACGGACAGCGGGGCACCCCCGGCCGGGGCGGGGGCCCTGGCCGGGGAGCCGGTGAGCGCACTACTCACCGGCGACGTCCTCCTCGAGGCCGTCGGTGTAGACGGCGGCCTGCAGGTCCTCCAGTGACGGCGCCTCGGGGATCTGCTGCTGCTCGACGAGGAACTCCGCGGCGTCCTGCAGGTTGGTGGCCAGGTTGCCGGGCGCGTCCGGCGTGCCCAGCCACTCGGAGGTGGTCAGGTCGGCCGGGTCGAGGAACACGCCCTGGGAGAGCTGCTCGGCGGCGTCCTCGGGGCTGATGCCCAGCTGGCGGGCGACCGCCTCGGCCGCGGCGTCGGGGTCCTCGGCGATGAGCCGCAGCGCGCGGGCCTGCACCTGCCGCCAGGCCGAGATCGCCTCCGGGTCCGCCTCGATGAACTCGGTGGCGGCCACCCCGAGGTCCAGGGTCGGCTTGCCGTCGCCGGCCAGCTCCCGGCTGGTCACCAGCGTGGTGCCGGTCTGCTGGATCTCCGACAGCGACGGCAGCCAGGTGTAGGCGGCGTCGATGTCGCCGCGGCTCCACGCCGAGACGATGTCCTGCGGCTGCAGGTCGACCAGCGTCACCTGCGAGGAGTCGACGCCGGCCCGGTCGAGGGCGGCCAGCAGGCTGTAGTGCGCGGTCGAGCTGAACGGCGTCGCCACCGTGTGGCCGACGAGGTCCTCGACCGACTCGATGCCGGTGCCCTCGCGGGCGACCAGCGCCTCGTTGTCGCCGGCGACGTCCAGGATCCAGGTGACCTGGTACGGGATGTCCAGCGGCGAGGAGAGGCCGCGGGCGACCGGGCTGGAGCCGATCGCGGCGATGTCCACGGCCCCGCCGACGAAGGCGGTGTTGATGCTGGCGCCGGAGTCGAACCTGGTCCACTCGACGTCGTACTCGGGCAGCGCCTCCTCCAGCCAGCCCTGGTCCTTGACGATCAGGTCGCCGCTGGGGAAGGCCTGGTAGGCGATGCGGATGATGCCCGCGCCGTCGCCGTCCCCCTCGGCGGAGTTGGCGTCGTCGCCGCACGCGGCCAGGCCGGTGACGAGGGCGGTCAGGGACAGGGCTGCGGCCAGGCGGCGCCGGCCGCGGGGCGTGCTCATGAGGGTTCCTTCTCCGTGGGCGACGTGCCGGTGCCCGGGTGGCACCGGGGGAGCGGGGGGACGGCGGCGCGTCTCAGACGCGGCCGCGCCAGGGCACGAGGCGGCGCTCGATCGCGCGCAGCACCCCGTCGATGGCCAGGCCGGACAGGCCGATGGCGAAGAGCCCGAGGATGACGACGTCGGACTGCAGGTAGGTCTGGGCGTCGCGGATCATCCCGCCGATGCCGGGCATGCCGTTGACCGTCTCGGCCGCGACCAGCGACGAGTACGCGATGCCCACCGCCAGCCGGACGCCGGTGACGATCTCCGGCAGCGCCGAGGGCAGCACGACGGTGGTGGTGACCCGCCGGCCCCGGGCGCCCATGGCCCGCGCCGCCTCGACCAGCGCGGTCGGCGCCCCGACCACGGCGGCGGCGGTGGCGACCGCGACCGGCGGCATCGCCGCGATGGCCAGCAGCCAGATCTTCGGCGACTCGTCGATGCCGAACCAGATGATCAGCAGGCTGAAGTAGGCCAGCGGCGGGAGTGCCCGCACGAACGTCACCCAGGGCTCGATCACGACGCGGACCCACGGCAGCGTGCCCATGAGCAGCCCGACGGCCAGGCCGGCGGCGATGCCCAGCAGCGACCCGAGCGCGATGCGCTGCAGGCTGATGCCGAGGTGCTCGACCAGCAGGTGCCCCTGGTAGCCGACCGTGCCGTCGTGCGTCGTCGACGTGCGGATCAGCGCGTCCCACACCGCCCCGGGCGAGGGGAGCAGCACCGGGCTCCAGATCCGCAGCGCGTGGAGCAGCTGCCACAGGCCGAGAAGGGCCGCGGTGGCCAGGACGCGGACGCCCACGCGGTGCCAGCGGCGGGAACTGCGGCGGCGCCGGGCGGTGGGCGCCGGCTCGGCGGGTGCGGTCTCGGCGGCAGGGGCGGACAGCAGGGCGGACACGGGAGCTCCTGGGGCAGGCGGCGGCCAGAGGGCCGCGCGTCAGGGGAGGCGTCCGCGCAGGAGCGGACGCCCGGGGGCCGGCGTCAGGAGCGGCGACAGAGCGCGCTGGACACGCGCGCGTGGTCGACCGTGCGGCGGGAGGTGAGCGGGCTGCGTGTCATGCGCGCACTCCTCCTCCGGCTGGCGGGACGGCGTCCCGGGGTCGACGACCGGCGGAACGCTAGGCCGCCGCGGGCCATCCCGTCAATCCCGATCGGATTGATATGGTTTTCTGCACGCGCCGGCCCCTGCTCCTGGGAGGGCCGTCCGCGATGGCGCGGCGGCCGAGGGGTCCCGCCTCGTGGCGTGCCGAGCCCTGGGAACTGTCGGACGGCGGTGGCAGCGTGACCTCCCCCACACCGGAGGAGGAGCGATGCCCACTCGCGACACCGCCTGGCCGGCCGGCACGCCGTGCTGGGTCGACTACGGCGCCAAGGACGTGGCCGCGGCCCGGGAGTTCTACGGGTCGGTGTTCGGCTGGTCGTTCACCGGCGGCGACGCCGAGTACGGCGGCTATCTGAACGCCGAGCGCGACGCCCGCCCCGCGGCCGGGATGGGGCCGCTGACCAACGACGTGGACCCGCCCGGCTGGACGGTCTACTTCGCCACCGACGACGCGGCCGCGACCGCCGCCGCGATCCGCGAGGCGGGGGGTGCCGTGGTCGTCGAGCCGATGGAGGTCGGGCCGCTGGGCCGCATGGTTATCGCGGCCGACCCGCAGGGGCACGCCTTCGGGCTGTGGCAGTCGGGCCAGCACACCGGCGTCCGCGTGTTCAACGAGCACGGGTCGCTGACCTGGGAGGAGGCCGCGGTCGACGACCTGCCGGCGGCGCAGGCCTTCTACTCGCGGGTGTTCGGGTTCCGCTTCGACGAGATCCCCGACATGGGCGGCTACGCGACCTTCGCCACCGGGGAGCGGCCGCTGGGTGGCCTCGGGCCGGCGCAGCCCGGCCTGCCGACCGGCTGGTCGGTGTGCTTCGCGGTGGACTCCACCGACCGGGCGGTGGCGGCGGTCGAGGCCCGCGGCGGCAAGGTGCTGCACCCCGCGGAGGACACCGAGTTCGGCCGGTTCGCCGTGGTCGCCGACCCGTGGGGCGCGGCGTTCTCCGTGATGGAGGTCGAGCCGGAGGCGTGAGGACGACGGGGCCGGCGCCGGGGGCGGCGCCGGCCCGCGGTCACCTCAGCTGGCCGTAGGCGTGCTCGGGGCGGAAGCGGACGACGAGCCGGCGGTCGCGGACCATCGCGGCGCGGTAGTCGTCCCAGTCGTCGTGCTCGCCGCTGACGCCGCGGTAGTAGGCGACGAGCTCCTCGACCGTGGCGTCGTCCGGCGCCTCGGCGACCGGGGTGAGCTCGGCGGTGCCCTCCACGGCCACCCAGCCCCAGAAGTCGTCGGAGGACACGTGCAGGGTGACCCGCGGGTCGCGCTCGAGGTTGCGGGTCTTGGCCCGGTCGGCGGTCACCGACACCCGGAACAGCTGCTGGTCGGCGTCGTAGGCGTAGCCGACGTTGGACAGCTGGGGGCGGCCGTCGCGCTTGACGGTGGCCAGCACGCCCCACTTCCGGCCGGCGACGAACTCGAGCAGGCGGGGATCGGCCGTCATGCCCTCAGCCTTCCCGGCCACGGGCCTTGAGCGCGACCGGTGGCAGGCCGGGAGCGGGCAGCCGGTCGCCGTCGTAGCCGACCACGGCGCCGAAGCGCTCGTGCTCGGCGTTCCACTGCTCGGCGAAGGCGGCGATCTCCTCGCCCGAGCGGCCGACGAAGTTCCACCACATGACCAGCCGCTCCTCGAACGGCTCGCCACCCAGCAGCAGCAGCTTTACGGGCTCGGCGGTGCGGATCCGGACCGTGCGCCGGCCGGTGCCGAGGTACAGCAGCTGGCCGTGCCCGAGCGGCGCGCCCTCGACGTCCGCCCCGCCGGAGGCGCCGAGCAGGGCGTGCTCGAACCCCGGCTCCAGCGGCAGCTCCACGTCGGCGCCGGCGGCCAGGTCGAGGTCCACGCCCAGCAGCGGCGTGTGCGCGGTGCCGGGCGAGATGGCTCCGCCGAGGGAGCCCATCAGCACGGTCGCCGTCAGCCCGTCGGAGGTGAACCCGGGCAGGGTGGCGTGGTGCTCGAACGCCGGCGCGACGTCCCGGGCGGCGTCGGGCAGCGCCACCCACAGCTGCGCCCCGTGCAGGTAGCGGGGGTGGTGGACCGGCGACTGCTCCGAGTGCGCGATCCCGTGCCCGGCGGTCATCAGCGCGAGCTCGCCGGGGCCGAACTCGACGTCGCTGCCCAGGGAGTCGCGGTGGTGCACCCGCCCCTGCAGCAGCCAGGAGACGGTCTGCAGGCCGGTGTGCGGGTGCGGTGCGACGTGCATGCCCGGGCCGGCGGCGACGTCGTCCGGGCCGTAGTGGTCGACGAACGCCCAGGCGCCGACCAGCCGCCGGCCCAGGGTCGGCAGCAGCCGCCGGACCCGGGTGCTCCGGCCGAGCTGGACCTCCTTGCCGGGCAGGAGGTCCAGCACCGGCCGGGTGGCGGTGTCCGCCGTGCCACCCAGCACGCGCGCAGGGGGACGGGTGTCCAGGTTGCTCATGGCGGGCCTTCCGCGGGCAGAGGCGCCGTCAGGCTTCCGGCGTCTGCCCAGTCTCGCCCCGGACGCCGCCGTGCGGAACATGCTGCGCGGGGATCGAGCCGAGCCGACCGGCCTGGAAGTCGGTGAACGCGTCCATGACCTCCTGCCGGGTGTTCATCACGAACGGCCCGTACATGGCGATCGGCTCGCGGATGGGCAGGCCGCCGAGGACGACGACGTCCAGCGCCGGGGTCCGCGACTCCTGCTGTCGTGCGCCGCTGATCGTGATCGTGTCGCCGGGGCCGAAGACGGCGAGCTGGCCGGTGCGGACCGGCTGCCCGTCGGGGCCGACCGCGCCGGCGCCGGAGAGCACGTAGACCAGGGCGTTGAAGTCCGGCCGCCAGGGCAGGTCGAGCGTCGCCCCGGGAGCGATCGTGGCGTGCACCATGGCCATCGGGCTGTAGGTGGACCCGGGGCCCTGGTGGCCGGCGACGTCCCCGGCGATGACGCGCAGGAAGGCGCCGGCGTCCGGGCTGGCCAGGAGCACCGCCTCCTGGGCCCGCAGGTCCTGGTAGCGCGGCTCCACCCACTTCTGCGCCCGCGGCAGGTTCACCCACAGCTGCAGGCCGTGGAACAGCCCGCCGCTGACGACGAGGGCCTCCGGCGGCTTCTCGATGTGCAGGACGCCGCCGCCCGCGGTCATCCACTGGGTGTCGCCGTTGCTGATCGTGCCGCCGCCGCCGTGGGAGTCGGCGTGCTCGAAGGTACCGTCGATGATGTAGGTGACGGTCTCGAAGCCGCGGTGCGGGTGCCACGACGTGCCCTTGGGCTCGCCCGGGGCGTACTCGACCTCGCCCATCTGGTCCATGTGGATGAACGGGTCCAGGTCGCGCAGGTCCACGCCGGCGAAGGCGCGGCGGACCGGGAAGCCCTCGCCCTCGAACCCGGACGGCGCGGTGGTCACCGAGCGGACCCGGCGGCGGACCGTCCCGGGGGCGGGCGCGGGGACGCGGGGCAGGACGGTGGTGTCCTCGACGGTGATGGCGGGCATCGCGGCCTCCTTGAGTTGAGAGCTCAACTACCTGTGGCCACCCTAGCGTGCCGGGGCCCCGAGTTGTTCCCGCCGGCCCCTCGACGAGATCTGCACGGTGGACGGCGTCAGGCGCTGATGCCGTCCACTGTGCAGATCTCGCCCGGGATGGCCAGGGTGGACGGCGTGCCGTCGTCGCCGCTCGCCGACCTGCCGCCCCGCGAGGGCTGCCCCAAGCGCATGGTGTTCGGCCCGTGCGGCGGGGTCCGCGACGACGAGGGCTGCGAGGTGGCCGAGCACCGCTGCGTCTTCGTCGGCGCGCCCGCGGTGGCCTGGCCGGAGCCGCCGCCGGCCGCCCCGCCGCCGCGGCCGGGCAGCCTGCTCGACCGCGCCCGCACGCGGCCGGTGGTGCTCACCGACCTGTCCGTCGTCCCGTACGACCCGGACTCCCTGCGTCGGGTGGTGGGCGTGGTCGGCCCGGTCTCCGACGGCCTGCTCGTCGGCGAGCACGCCAACCGGCCGGACTTCCCGCCCGCGGTGGTCGCCGCCGAGGTGCACGCCGCCGGCGGCCGGCTCTGGACCACGCTGGCCTGCCGCGACCGCAACCGCGTCGTGCTGGAGCAGGAGGTGGCGGGCCTGGCCGCGCTCGGGGTGGACGGCGTCCTGTGCGTCACCGGCGACGCCCGCGGCCCCGGCGTCCGCCCGGGCGCGACGCAGGTGTTCGACCTCGACGGCCCCCGGCTGGCCGCGCTCGCCACGGCCGCGGGCCTGCCGGTCGCCGTCCCCGAGTCGCCGGCCGCCCCGCCGGTGGACCTGCGCCCGGCGCGGGTCGCGCAGAAGCAGCGGGCCGGCGCGCAGCTGTGCGTGCTCAACCACGTCCGCACCCCGGCCGAGGTCGCCCGGTTCGTCGCCGCGGCGCGGGCCGCGGGCGCCACGCTGCCGTTCGTGGCCGCGGTCGCCGTCTACACCGACGAGCGGTCGGCCCGGGTGCTGCAGCGCTTCCCGGGGCTGCACCTGGACGACGCCGTGGTCGAGGAGGTCCTGGCCGCGCCGGACCCGCGCGAGGCCGGCGTCGCCGCCGCGGTCGCCGAGGCGCGGGCGCTGCTGGCGATCGACGAGGTCGCGGGCGTGAACCTGTCCGGCCTGGCGTCGGCGGACGGGGAGGACGCCGGGGCGCGGGTCAAGGCCGAGGTCGCGGAACGGATCAGGGAGGAACACGGTGGCTGAGCTCGAGACCGAGGCGATGGAGGCCGAGTTCGGCACGGTCGCCGGCTGGACGGAGCAGGCGGTGCGGGCCCTCGGGCCCGACTCCGCGATCCCGGCCGGCTGCCGCGGCAGCGGCAGCGAGGGCGCGCTGCGCTGGCTCGCCGACGGACTGGACCTGCGGGCGGGCGCCCGCGTGCTCGACGACGGCGCCGGCGTCGGCGGGCCGGCCGGCTGGCTGGCCGCCGACCGGGGCGTGCGGGCGGTCTGCGCCGAGCCGATGGCCGAGGCCGCCGGGGCCGCGCGGCGCCTGTTCGGCCTGCCGTCGGTGGTCGCGACCGCGCAGGACCTGCCCCTCGCCCGCGGCTCCTTCGACGCCGCCTGGTGCCTCGGCGTGCTGTGCACGACGCCGGACAAGGCCGCCGCGCTCGCCGAGCTGCGCCGGGTGCTGGCCGACGGCGGCCGGCTCGGGCTGCTCGTGTTCGTCGCCGTCCGGCCGCTGCCGCCGCCGCTGCCGGAGGGCAACGTCTTCCCGTCGGAGGACGAGCTCACCGGCCTGCTCGCCCGCGCCGGGTTCCGGCTCGACGCGACCGGCCGCGCCGACCTCGCCGACAGCCCGCCGGAGTGGTCGGACCGCGCGGACGCCGTCGACGCCGAGATCGAGCGCCGGCACGGCGGCGACCCGCGCTGGGCGGAGGCGCAGGAGCAGTCCCGCCGGGTGGGCCGGCTGCTGTCCGACGGCGCGCTCGTCCCCTGGCTGGGCCTCGCCACCGCGGTCTGACGCAACGAGATCTGCACACTCGTCACCATCAGCGCTTGATGCCGTCGAGTGTGCAGATCTCGTCGAGGGAACGGGCGTCCTCGTCTCGAAACGCGGCGGACACACGGCCGAACTACGGTCCCGGCCATGGCGGACCTCTTCGACGGTTATCCGCTCGGGCAGCAGTGGGACGAGATGTTCGGCACGCCCGGCGCCCCGCGGCCGGCCTACGCCGGGCTGTTCACCTCGCTGCAGCCGATGGCCGGCGAGGAGCTCTCCGCCCGCGCCGACCTGCTCTCCCAGACCTACCGGGACGCCGGGGTCACCTTCGCCCACGCCGGCGAGGAGCAGCCGTTCCCGCTCGACATCGTGCCGCGGGTCATCGGCGCGGAGGAGTGGGACGTCATCGAGCGCGGCGTCGCCCAGCGGGTGCACGCGCTCGAGGCGTTCCTCGCCGACGTCTACGGTGCCGGCCAGGTCCTCGCCGACCGGGTCGTGCCGCGCAGCGTCGTCACCTCCAGCGCGCACTTCCACCGCCAGGCCCACGGGCTGGTGCCGCCCAACGGCGTACGCGTGCACGTGTCGGGCATCGACCTGGTCCGCGACGAGGCCGGCGACTTCCGGGTGCTGGAGGACAACCTGCGCTCGCCGTCGGGCGTCAGCTACGTCATCACCAACCGGGCGGCGATGAGCCAGGTGCTGCCCGAGCTGTTCGCCGACCACCGGATCCAGCCGGTCGACGACTACCCGACCCGCCTGCTCGCCGCGCTCAAGGCCTCGGCGCCGGCGAACGTGGCCGACCCGACCGTCGTCGTCCTCACCCCCGGCGTCTACAACTCCGCCTACTTCGAGCACGCGCTGCTGGCCCGCCAGATGGGCGTCGAGCTGGTCGAGGGCCGCGACCTGGTGTGCGCCGGCAACCAGGTGAGCATGCGGACGACGGACGGCCAGCGCCGCGTCGACGTGATCTACCGCCGGATCGACGACGAGTACCTCGACCCCGTGCACTTCCGCCCGGACTCGGTGATCGGCTGCGCCGGCGTCCTCAACGCCGCCCGCGCCGGCCGGGTCACGATCGCCAACGCGGTCGGCAACGGCGTGGCCGACGACAAGCTGCTCTACACCTGGGTGCCGGACCTGATCCGCTACTACCTCGGCGAGGAGCCGGTGCTGGCCAACGCCGAGACCCACCGGCTCGACGACGAGGACACCACCCGCTGGGTGCTCGACCGGCTCGACCAGCTGGTGCTCAAGCCGGTCGACGGCTCCGGCGGCAAGGGCATCGTCATCGGCCCGCGCGCCGACGAGCGCACGCTCGCCGACCTCGCCGTCAAGGTGCGCGCCCGGCCGCGGGACTGGATCGCGCAGAAGCCGATCGGCCTGTCCACCTGCCCGACGCTGATCGGCGGCCGGATCGCCCCGCGACACGTGGACCTGCGCCCGTTCGCGATCAACGACGGCGACCGGGTGTGGGTGCTCCCGGGCGGCCTGACCCGGGTCGCCCTGCCCGAGGGCGAGCTGGTCGTCAACTCCAGCCAGGGCGGCGGCTCCAAGGACACCTGGGTGCTCAGCCGCCCCCGCCCGGCGAGCGAGCCCGAGGAGGTGCCGGACCTGACCCGCATCGAGTTCACCGCCGCCGACCTGCCCGACGAGCCGCCCGCGCAGGACCCGGGCCCGCTCAACGACACCGTCGTCGGCCAGTCCCAGCAGCAACAGCAGGCTGCGGACGGGGGGACGGCGCCGTGCTGAGCCGGATCGCCGAGTCGCTGTTCTGGATCGGCCGCTACGTGGAGCGCGCCGACGACACCGCCCGCATCCTCGACGTGCACACCCAGCGGCTGGTCGAGGACCCGTGGATCGACGAGCGCCGCGCCTGCGCGAACCTGCTGGCGCTGATGGGCTCCCCGTGCCCGGCGGAGGAGGCCGACACCGAGCGGGTGCTCGCCACGCTGGCCTTCGAGCGGGACAGCCCCAGCTCGATCGTCGGCGCCCTGTCGGCCGCGCGGGAGAACGCCCGCGGCGCCCGCGAGGTGCTCTCCGGGGAGATCTGGGAGTCGCTGAACGTCACGCACAACGCCCTGCCGCAGCAGCGCACCATGGCCCGCCGGTACGGGCCGCACTCGCTGTTCCGGTTCGTCCGGGAGCGGTCGGCGATGGTGTTCGGGCTGGCCGACTCGACGATGAGCCGCGACGAGAGCTGGCTGTTCCTCGTGCTCGGCCGCTCGCTGGAGCGGGTGGACATGACCGCCCGGATCATCAGCACCCGGGTGCTGGCCGGGGACGCCGCGCCGTCCTGGACGCTGGTGCTCCGCTCGACCGGCGCCTACGAGCCCTACCTGCGCACCTACCGCGGGGTGGTCGACTCCAGCCGCGCCGCGGAGTTCCTGCTGCTGGACCGGCTGTTCCCGCGGTCGGTGTTCGCCGCGCTGGACCAGGCGGAGAGCTGCCTGGCCGAGCTCGAGCGCAGCACCGTCCGGGACGCGACCCGGATCGGCGTGGCCGGCGAGGCGCACCGGATCGTCGGCCGGGCCCGGACGCTGCTGGAGTACATGAGCACCCCGGAGCTGCTGTCCCGGCTGCCCGCGCGGCTGGAGGAGCTGCAGCGCACCTGCTCGGCGGCCAGCGCCGCGGTCAGCGCACGGTTCTTCACCGAGCAGGCCCCGCAGGTGTGGGTGCCCGAGGGGGTCGCCTGATGGAGCAGTTCCAGGCCCAGCTGGGGCAGTGGCAGACGCAGGGTCCGCAGGGGCAGGCGCAGGGCGGCCGGCCGTCGTCCCGCTGGCGGCTGCAGGTGGTGCACCGGACCCGGTTCTCCTACGCCGGCCGGGTGCGCTCGTCGTACAACGAGGCGCGGCTGACGCCGGAGAACAGCGGCCGGCAGACGACGCTGCGCTCCCGGGTCGAGATCGAGCCGGCGGCCACGGCCTCCACCTACCGGGACTACTGGGGCTCCACGGTCACCGCCTTCGACCTGCACTCCCCGCACGAGGAGCTCGTCGTCACCGGCACGTCGATCGTCGAGGCCGGGCCGGAGCCGGGCGCTCCCGCGCACGTCGGCTGGGCGGCGCTGCGCGGCCCCGAGGTGCGCGAGCAGTACGGCGAGCTGCTCGGTCCCACCGCCCTGACCGCGGTGGACGACGAGGTGGTCGAGGAGGTCCGCGCCGCGGTGGGGGAGCTGCCGCCGCACGAGACCGCGGCGGCGGTCTGCCGCCTGGTGCGCGGGCACATGGAGTACCTGTCGGGCGCCACCCACGTGAAGACGACGGCGATGCAGGCCTGGCGCCGACGCCAGGGCGTCTGCCAGGACATCTCGCACGTCACCGTCGGGCTGCTGCGCGCGCTCGGGCTGCCGGCGCGCTACGTCTCCGGCTACCTGCACCCCACGCCGGACGCCGCCGTCGGGCAGACGGTCACCGGCGAGAGCCACGCCTGGGTCGAGTGGTGGGACGGCGGCTGGTGCGGCTTCGACCCGACGAACTCCGTGGCCGTCGGCCCGCGGCACGTGACCCTCGGCCGCGGCCGGGACTACGGCGACGTCGCGCCGTTCCGCGGCATCTTCTCCGGCGCGGGCAGCCAGGGGCACACGGTGACCGTGGAGGTCACCCGCCTCGCCTGAAGGAGGACCCCCTCGCCCCCCACCGCTCGCGAGCTCGCGGCGGGACCCTGCGAGCGGTCCTAGGCGTAGTCCTTGAGCAGGCGGGCGACGCCGGTCGGGGCGTCGTCGGTGTCCTCGTCGGGGAGCACCTCGACGCGGTCGGCCAGCCGGGGGCGCCAGGCCGGCGGGGCGGCGTCGAGCCAGGCGGCGCCGGCGTCGGTCAGCCGGCCGTCGCTGCGCAGCGGGGCCCAGCCGCGCAGCACCCGCAGCGCCTCGGCGGCGGTGACTAGGACGGTGCCGACCCCGCGGCGGCGCAGCGCCGGCTCGACGCTGACGGCGTCGACGATCCCCGAGCGGTTGTACCAGCGGACCTCGCCGATCCGGTCGGCCATCCGCACGCCGGCGGCGGCCACCTCCCGCGGCGTCACCACGACGCCCGGGCGGAAGGCGCCGCCGGTG
Organism: Blastococcus sp. SYSU D00868; assembly: GCF_054050575.1. Taxonomy (NCBI): domain Bacteria; kingdom Bacillati; phylum Actinomycetota; class Actinomycetes; order Geodermatophilales; family Geodermatophilaceae; genus Blastococcus; species Blastococcus sp. SYSU D00868. Next base: position 88,522 of record NZ_JBJGZO010000003.1, on the reverse strand, counting down.
AAGGCCAGCAGCGAGGACGCCGGGATGTTGCTGGTGGCGTGGTGCAGCTCGACGAACCACAGCGGCGGGCACAGCTCGGCGAGGGTCTCGGAGGCGTCGATCCGCACGACGGCGCCGTCGGTCGTGCGGTACCGGACGTCGACCAGCCAGCCGGCCGGCCGGCGGCCGCGGGACTCCAGCGCGGTCAGGTCGACCGGCGTGCCGTCGGCGAACCGCTCGGAGTTGACCGCGACCAGCGAGTGCTCGCGCGAGGCCGGGCCGTGCTCGGCCACCCGGGCCCACCAGACCGACGCGGGCGGTGCCGCCGGCGTCTCCACCGCCACCAGGTGCGGGCGGGCCGGCCGCGCCGGCAGGGCGAGGTGGAGCGCGTCCTCGGCGTGGGCGACGGCGGTGGTCATGGCGTCCTCCTGGTGCTGGGCCCGCCGGGGCGGGGGTGTGCGTCTCCCTGGCGGGGACCGGCCGCGCGGCCGGTGACCGGGAGCCTCTGCGAGGGCGCTTGTGCGCTCCTTGCAGACGACTGGTGGGCCGGTCCGGCCGGCGTCCCCGACCCTCCGGCGCCGGGTGTCCCGGGAGCCAGGGGCAGCGGTCCCGGACCGGCCGGGACCGGGCTCCGCGGGCGTGCGGATACTGGGGCGGTCATGGATCCCGATCGCAGCCGCCGATGAGCGCGCCCCTGAACCTGGTCAACCTCGAGCGGGTGTCCAAGGCGCACGGCACGACCGTGCTGCTGGACGACGTCTCCCTCGGCATCGCCGCGGGCGAGCGGATCGGCGTCGTCGGCCGCAACGGCGGCGGGAAGACGACGCTGCTCGAGGTCCTCACCGGGGTCGAGCAGCCCGACTCCGGCCGGGTCACCCGCCGCGGCGACCTGGCGATGGGCGTCCTCGACCAGTCCGGCACCCTCCCGCCGGGGACGACGGTCCGCGACGTCGTCCTCCCCGCGTCGCGGTTCGCCTCCGAGCACGAGTGGGCCGCCGACCCGGCCGTGCGCAGCGTGCTGGCCGGCCTGGAGCTCGACCGCCTCGGCCTGGACTCCCCGGTGGAGACCATGTCCGGCGGCGAGCGGCGCCGGGTGGCGCTGGCCGCCCAGCTGATCCGCCCGCTGGACCTGCTCGTGCTCGACGAGCCGACCAACCACCTCGACGTCGAGGGCGTGGCCTGGCTGGCCGACTACGTCAAGCGGCGCAGCGGCGGGCTGCTCGTGGTCACCCACGACCGCTGGTTCCTCGACGCGGTCTGCACGACCACGTGGGAGGTCGCCGACGGGGACGTGCACGCCTACGAGGGCGGCTACTCGGCCTACACGCTGGCCCGCGCCGAGCGGGCGCGGATCGCGGCGGTCACCGAGGAGCGCCGGCTGAACCTGGTCCGCAAGGAGCTGGCCTGGCTGCGCCGGGGGCCGCCGGCCCGCACCAGCAAGCCGCGGTTCCGGATCGAGGCGGCCGAGGCGCTCATCGCCGACGAGCCGCCGCCGCGCGAGAGCATGGAGCTCAAGGGCTTCGCCGCCCGCCGGCTCGGGAAGACGGTCTTCGACGTCGAGGACGTCGACCACGCCGTGCACACCCCGGCCGGCCCGCGGGAGCTGTTCCGCGACCTCACCTGGCACGTCGGCCCCGGCGACCGGATCGGCGTGGTCGGGGTCAACGGCGCGGGCAAGACGACGCTGCTGCGGCTGCTGCTCGGCGAGATCGAACCCGACCGCGGGCGGGTGGTGCAGGGGCAGACCGTCGCGGCCGCCTACCTCTCCCAGCACGTCGCCGAGCTCGACCCGCGGCTGCGGGTGCTCGAGGCGGTGCAGGAGGTCTCGCGCATCGCGCGGGTGGGCAACACCGAGATCTCGGCGTCCTCGCTGGCCGAGCGCTTCGGCTTCGCCGCGTCCCGCCAGTGGACGCCGGTGGGCGACCTCTCCGGCGGCGAGCGGCGGCGGCTGCAGCTGCTGCGGCTGCTGATGGGCGAGCCCAACGTGCTGGTCCTCGACGAGCCGACCAACGACCTGGACATCGACACCCTCACCGCGCTGGAGGACCTGCTCGACGGGTTCGCCGGCACCGTGCTGGTGGTCAGCCACGACCGCTACTTCGTCGACCGCGTCTGCGACTCGGTGGTGGCGCTGATGGGTGACGGCACCATCGCCGCCCTGCCCGGCGGGGTGGAGGAGTACCTGGCCCGCCGTGCGGCGGGCGAGGCGGCGCTGTCGGGCGGGCACGCCGGCACCGGCGTCCCCGCGCCGTCGGCCCCCGCGGCGGGCCCCTCCGCGGCCGAGGCCCGGGCGGCGAAGAAGGAGGCCGCCCGGCTGGAGCGGCGGTTGGCCAAGCTGGAGGCCGACGAGCAGCGGCTGCACGAGCAGCTCGCCGCCGCGGCCACCGACCACGCGCGGGTGACGGAGCTCGACGGGCAGCTGCGGGCCCTGCTGGCGGAGAAGGACCAGGTCGAGACCGACTGGCTGGCCGCCGCCGAGGTGGCCGAGGGCTGAGGGGAGCGCGGCGACATGCGGGACGTGGAGGTCCGCCGGCACGTACGGGCGCCGGTCGAGCGGGTCTGGGCGGTGGCCACCGACCTCGCGGGTGCCCCGCAGGTCCTGTCGGGCGTCGACGCGGTGGAGGTGCTCACGCCCGGCCCGTTCGGCGTCGGCACCCGCTGGCGGGAGACCCGGACGATGATGGGCCGGTCGGCGACCGAGGAGATGGCCGTGACCGCGGTCGAGCCGCAGCGGGCCTACACGGTGGAGGCGGCGAGCTCCGGCGTCCGCTACGTGTCCACCTTCGCCTTCGCGCCGGCCGCCGACGGCGGCACCGACGTGCGGATGACCTTCGGGGGCACGCCGTCCTCCGCCGTGGTGCGGGTGCTGGCGGCGGTCACCGGGCCGCTCGTGCGCCGGTCGGTGACCCGGGCGCTCGACCGCGACCTCGCCGACCTCGCCGCCGCCGCCGAGCGCGGGGCCTGAACCGGCCCCGTGCCCCGCCTCCCGGAGGAGACGGGGCACGGGGGCGACGGACACGGGCGCGGTGGCGGTCAGCGGACGGCCGGGTCAGGCGGCGACCGCGGCCTCGGCGCGGCGGCGCTGGATCATCCGCAGGCCCACCACGGCGGTCGGGATCGCGCCGACCAGCGCGAAGCCGGCGTAGGGCAGCGGGGCGAAGACCAGCGCGGCCGAGGCGACGGTGCACGCGACCGGCGCGGCGAGCAGCCACCAGGAGATCACCCCGGCGCGGGCCAGGCCGGCGACGGCCACGATCGGCCCGAGGATCCCGAACAGCGTGACGATGCCGACCACGGCGACGCCCGGGTTGGCCTGCACGACGCCGAACAGCTCCTCGGCCCGGTCGGCGGGCAGCTCGCGGCCGATGGCGGCGGTCCAGTAGTCGTAGAGGACGAAGCCGGCCACGGTCACCAGGCCCAGCGCGGACATCAGCGCGCCCACGATCGTGGGGATCCGGCCCCGGCGGCCCCGGACGAGGGCCGGCGCGGCCAGCCAGGCCAGGCCGAGCACGAGGTTGCCGTAGTGCAGCAGCACCGCCGACAGCGTCGTCTGCCCCTCGTCGCGGGCCAGCGAGGCGATGTAGTCGGCGTCGGACGGGGAGTCCCACGGCGGGGAGGTGGCCAGGCCCGCGACGTAGAGCAGGGAGCCGGCGATCAGGGCGCCGCCGGCGAGCGGGAGCATCAGCGAGCCGGCGCTGCGCCCGGCCGGGGCGGGGGCGGCCGGGACGGTCGAGGGGGCGGGGGGCATCAGGTTCGTCGTCATGGCGAGAACGCTAGGAACCGGGCTCTGACCTGCGCGTCCGTCGCGACGAACCGATCCGGTTCCGCCGCACGGCGGATGGCGGACGGCGCGCCGTCCGTCCTGAGGGGGATGCCCGGGCCGCCGCGGGGCCCCTAGCGTGCTCGCCATGCCTCGCTGGTCAGCCACGCACCCCGGCCTCGCCCGCCTGCTGTGGCCCGGCGTCGGCCTGCTGCTGGCCGTGCTGTCGGTCGTCGAGACGGCGATCGACGAGACGTTCTCCTTCCCGCTGGTCACCTGCCTGCCCGGCGTCGCCGTCGGCGCGGTGGTGGCGGTCTGCGCGTCCTGGCCGGCGACGGCCGCGGTGGTGGGCGCGCTGTGCGTGCTCGGCAACTACGGGCTGGGCACCCCCGGCCCCGGCGGTGCCCAGCTGGTGGGCATGGCGCTGCTGGTGGGCCACGCGGCCGCCGTGCTGCCGCTGCGGCGCGGCCTGCGCGCGGCGGCCCTGGCCACGGCGGTCGTCATCGGGGCGGGCGTGGCGTTCGGCCCCTCGACGTGGGAGGCCATGTTCTACCTGCTGGTCACCGGGGTGGCCTGGGGCGTCGGGGTGCTGGTCCGGCAGTCGCGGGAGCGCTCGCGGGAGCTGCAGGTGCTGGCCGCCCGGCTGGCCGCGCAGCAGGAGGCGGTGGCGTCGGCGGCGGCCGTCGCCGAGCGGGCCCGGATCGCCCGCGAGGTGCACGACTCGGTGGCGCACTCGGTGAGCGTGATGGTGCTGCAGATGGGCGGCCTGCGGCGGCTGCTGCCGGACCGGCCCGACGCGCAGGAGGTGCTGCGCGGCCTGGAGCGGCTCGGCCGGGAGTCGGTCGACGAGATGCGGCGGGTGGTCGGCATCCTCCGCGAGGAGGCGGACGGCGACCCGGCCCCGCAGCCCTCGCTGTCCCGGCTCGAGGCCGTCCTGGACGGGCTGCGCGGCACCGGGATGCCGGTCGAGCTGGTGGTCACCGGCGAGCCGGCGGAGCTGCCCCAGCTGGTCGACGTCTCGGCCGTGCGGGTCGTGCAGGAGGCGCTGTCCAACGTGGTGCGGCACGCCGGCGCGGCCGCGACCCGGGTCGAGGTCGCCTGGGCCGCCGACCGGGTGACCGTCACCGTCACCGACGACGGCCGGCCCCGCCTGCCCCGCCCGCCGGCCGGCACGGCGCCCGGCGGGCACGGCCAGCTGCACATGCGGGAGCGGGTCACCGTCGCCGGCGGCACGCTCACCGTCGGCCCGGTCCGCGGCGGCGGCTACCGCGTCCGGGCCTCCTTCCCGGTCCCCGCGACGGCGCCGGCCGCGGCGGAGGTGTCGGCGTGACGATCCGGGTGGTCCTGGTCGACGACCAGTCGATGATCCGCACCGGCCTGCGGATGGTGCTCGCCGCCGAGCCCGACATCGAGGTGGTGGGGGAGGCCGCGGACGGCGCCGAGGGCGTCGCGGTGGTCACCCGGCTGCAGCCCGACGTCGTCCTGCTCGACGTGCGGATGCCCGGGATGGACGGGCTGGAGGCCGCCCGGCGGATGGTCGCCGCCCGGCTGCCCACACGGGTGGTCGTGCTGACCACCTTCGACGAGGACGAGTACGTGGCCGCCGCGCTGCGCGCCGGCGTCAGCGGCTTCCTGCTCAAGGTGGCCCCGCCGGAGGACCTGGTCGCCGCCGTCCGCACCGTCGCCGCGGGGCAGGGGCTGCTGGACCCGGCCGTGACGCTGCGGGTCATCGAGTCCTTCGCCGCCGCCCCGGCGGCCGACCCCGGCGCGGCCGGGCGGCTGGCCGAGCTGACCGAGCGGGAGACCGACGTCCTCTCGCTGGTGGCCGCGGGCCTGTCCAACGCGGAGATCGCCGCCCGGCTCTACCTCGGCGAGGCGACGGTCAAGACGCACGTGAGCCGGCTGCTGCTCAAGCTCGGGCTGCGCGACCGGGTGCAGGCGGTGGCCTTCGCCTACGAGAGCGGCCTGGTACGCCCCGGCAGGTAAGCTGGGCCTTACCGCCGGCCGTCAGACCGACGTTCTGTGGTCCCCGAGCCGCCATCGACTCCCGGGAGACCCGTGCTCGCACTGCTGCTCCTCCACCTGCTCGCCGCGCTGCTCGCGCCCGCGCTCGTCCGGTGGTGGGGCAGGCAGGCCTTCCTGGCGCTCGCGCTGGTCCCCGCCGCCACGTTCGTGTGGGTGCTGGTGCAGCTGTCGGCGGTGGTCGACGGCCGGGAGGTCCGCGAGACCGTCGAGTGGATCCCGGCCCTGGACCTGGAGATCGCGCTGCGGCTGGACGCGCTCGCGCTGCTGTTCGCCGCGCTGGTCACCGGCGTCGGCGCCCTGGTCCTGCTCTACTGCGCCCGCTACTTCGGCCCGGACGACGAGGGCACCGGCCGGTTCGCCGGCACGCTGACCGCCTTCGCCGGCTCGATGCTCGGCCTCGTCCTCGCCGACGACCTGCTCCTGCTGTACGTCTTCTGGGAGCTGACCACCGTCTTCTCGTTCCTGCTGATCGGCGGCTCCGGGCGGCGGCTGGCCGCGCGCCGGGCGGCCACCCAGGCGCTGGTGCTCACCACCGCGGGCGGGCTGGCGATGCTGGTCGGGCTGATCGTGGTGGGCCAGGCCAGCGGCTCGTTCCTGCTCTCGGAGGTCGTCGCCGACCCCGGCAGCGGGACGGCGATGACGGTCGGCACGGTGCTGGTGCTCGTCGGCGCGGTCACCAAGTCGGCGATGGTGCCCTTCCACTTCTGGCTGCCGGCCGCGATGGAGGCCCCGACCCCGGTCAGCGCCTACCTGCACGCCGCGGCGATGGTGAAGGCCGGCATCTACCTCACCGCCCGGCTGGCGCCCGGCTTCGCCGACGTGCCGGGCTGGCGCCCGATCGTCCTGGGCCTGGGCCTGGCCACCATGCTCGTCGGCGGCTACCGCGCCCTGCGGCAGAACGACCTCAAGCTGCTGCTGGCCTTCGGCACGGTGAGCCAGCTCGGGTTCCTGCTGGTGCTGGTCGGCGGCGGCAGCCGGGAGCTGGCCGCGGCCGGCCTGACCATGACCGCGGCGCACGCCCTGTTCAAGTCCACGCTGTTCCTCACCGTCGGCGTCGTCGACCACTCGACCGGCACCCGCGACCTGCGGAAGCTCTCCGGCCTCGGCCGGCGGCTGCCGGTGCTCGCCGGCGCGGCGGTCCTCGCCGGGGCCTCGATGGCCGGGCTGCCGCCGATGCTCGGGTTCGTCGGCAAGGAGGCCGCGTTCACCGCGCTGTGGGAGGGCGGGCTCCCGTCGCGCACCGCCGCGGCGTTCGAGCTCACCGGCCTGGTGGTCGGCTCGGTCCTGACCGCCGGCTACACCTTCCGGTTCCTGTGGGGGGCGCTGGCCCGCAAGCGCGGCGTCGCCGACACCGGGGTCGCGCACGCGCCGGGCCCGCTGTTCCTCACCGCGCCCGTCGTGCTCTCCCTCGCCGGGCTGCTGGCCGGGCCGCTCAGCCCGCTGCTGGCGTCGCTGGTCACCGAGTACGCCGACACGCTGCCGCTGCTCGCGCCCGAGTACGAGGAGCTCGCCCTGTGGCACGGCCTGCAGCCGGCGCTGGCCCTGTCGGCGGTCACCGTGCTCGGCGGTGCCGCGCTGTTCGCCGCCCGCGACGTCATCACGCGGTTCCAGCGCCGGTTCGCGGTGGGCGCCTCGGCCGACGAGGGCTACTGGAACGTCATCCAGGGCCTGGACCGGCTCGCGGTGCTGGTCACCGGCACCACCCAGCGCGGCTCGCTGCCGGCCTACCTGGGCACCATCCTCGTCGCCGTCCTCGCGCTGCCCGGCACGATCCTGCTCACCCGGGCGCCGTGGCCGGGGGAGTGGCGGGCCTGGGACACCCCGGTGCAGGCGATGGTCGGCGTCGTCGTCGTCACCGCGGCGGTGCTGAGCCTGCGCATCCGGCAGCGGCTGTCGGCGGTCCTGGTCGTCGGGGTCACCGGGTACGGCACCGCCGTCCTCTTCGTGCTGCAGGGCGCGCCCGACCTGGCGCTGACCCAGTTCCTGGTGGAGACGCTGACCCTCGTCGTCTTCGTCCTCGTGCTGCGCAAGCTGCCCAAGGACATCGGCGAGCGGCACCGGCCGCGGGAGCGGGCGGTCCGGGGCGTCGTCGCCGTCGCCGTCGGCGCCTTCATGGCGGTGGTCGGCGCCGTCGCGCTGAGCTCCCGGACGGCGACGCCGGTGTCGGTCGACTACCCGGACGCCGCCTACGACTTCGGCGGCGGGCAGAACATCGTCAACGTCACGCTGGTCGACATCCGCGCGTGGGACACCCTCGGCGAGATCTCGCTGCTGGTCGTGGCCGCCACCGGGGTGGCCAGCCTGGTCTTCCTGCGCCGGCGGACCGGCGGCGTGGACCGCGCCGAGCGGGCCGAGCTGTCCGAGGACGGCCGGCGCCCGCGCTGGCTGGCCGCCGGCGCCACCCTCGACCCCGCCCGGCGCTCGGTGGTGCTCGAGGTGATCACCCGCGTCCTGTTCCACACCATCCTGGTCTTCTCCGTCTACCTGCTGTTCTCCGGCCACAACGAGCCCGGCGGCGGGTTCGCCGGCGGCCTGGTCGCCGGGCTGGCGCTGGTCCTGCGCTACCTCGCCGGCGGCCGCTACGAGCTCGGCGAGGCCGCCCCGGTCGCGCCCGGCGCGCTGCTGGGCACCGGGCTGCTGTTCGCCGGCGGCACCGGAGTGGGCGGGCTGCTGTTCGGCGGCGAGGTGCTGCAGACGGCGATCCTCGAGGCCACCCTGCCCGTGCTCGGCGACGTCAAGCTCGTGACCTCGCTGTTCTTCGACATGGGCGTGTACCTGATCGTCGTCGGCCTGGTGCTCGACGTGCTGCGCAGCCTCGGCGCCGAGCTGGACCGCCAGGACGACGAGGACGACCCGATCGAGCTCAACGAGGGAGAGGTGGTCGCGCGATGACCCCCACCGTCGTGCTGCCGGTGGTCATCGGCGGCCTCTACGCCGCCGGCGTGTACCTGCTGCTGGACCGCAGCCTCACCCGGGTGCTGCTCGGCTTCCTGCTGCTGGGCAACGCCACCAACCTGCTGCTGCTGTCCGCCGGCGGCCCGGCCGGACTGGCACCGATCCTCGGCGTCTCCGAGCCCGAGGACATGAACGACCCGCTGCCGCAGGCGCTGATCCTCACCGCGATCGTGATCACCTTCGGCGTTTCGGCGTTCGTGCTGGCGATGATCCACCGCTCGTGGCGGCTGGTCCGCCAGGAGGTCGTGGGCACCGACGAGGAGGACCGGCGGGTCGCCACCCGCACCGGCACCGACGCCGACGAGCTCGACCCCGACGACCTCGCGCCGGGCGACCGCATCGCCGGGCACGCCGACAGCCTGAGCAGGCGGGGCGACGGCCCCGGGGAGGACGACGTGCCGGCCGACGACGTCGACCTGCCGGCCGGTGCGCGGTGACCAGCGTCCTGGTCCCGCTGCCGGTCCTGCTGCCGCTGCTCGGCGCGGCCGGCGCGCTGCTGCTGGCCCACCACCCGCGGTCCCAGCGCACGCTCAGCATCGCCGTGCTGGCCGTCGTCCTGGCGGTCTCGGTGGTCCTGCTGCTGACCGCCGACGCCGACGGCCCGCTCGCGGTCGCCGTCGGCGGCTGGCCGGTGCCGCTGGGCATCGTGCTGGTGGTCGACCGGCTGTCGGCGCTGATGCTCGTCGTGGCCTCGACGGTGGCGCTGGGGGTGCTCGTCTTCGCCGTCGGCCAGGGGTCGGCCGACCGGGACGAGGAGACGCCGCTGTCGATCTTCCACCCGACGTTCCTGGTGCTGGTGGCCGGCGTGAGCAACGCCTTCCTGGCCGGTGACCTGTTCAACCTCTACGTCGGCTTCGAGATCCTGCTGATGGCCAGCTACGTGCTGCTGACCCTCGGCGGCACCGCGCCGCGCATCCGCGGCGGGATCACCTACGTGATCGTCAGCCTGACCAGCTCGCTGGTCTTCCTCGCGGCGATCGGGCTGGTGTACGCGGCGACCGGCACGGTGAACATGGCCGACCTGGCGGTCCGGCTTGCCGACCTGCCCGAGGGCACCCAGCTGCTGCTGCAGTCGCTGCTGCTCATCGCGTTCGGGATCAAGGCCGCCGTGTTCCCGCTGTCGGCGTGGCTGCCCGACAGCTACCCGACCGCCCCGGCGCCGGTCACCGCCGTCTTCGCCGGGCTGCTCACCAAGGTCGGCGTCTACGCGATCATCCGCACCCAGACGCTGCTGTTCCCCGGCGGCGCGCTCGACGACCTGCTCCTGTGGGCCGCCCTGGCCACGATGGTGATCGGCATCCTGGGCGCCGTCGCGCAGACCGACCTGCGCCGGCTGCTGTCGTTCACGCTGGTCAGCCACATCGGCTACATGGTGTTCGGCATCGCGCTGGGGACGACGGCCGGGCTGGCCGGCGCGATCTTCTACGTCGCCCACCACATCGCCATCCAGACCACGCTGTTCCTGGTCGCCGGCCTGATCGAGCGCCAGGGCGGGACGACGTCGATCGACCGCCTCGGCGGCCTGGCCCGGCGCTCCCCGCTGCTGGCGGTGCTGTTCTTCGTGCCGGCGATGAACCTCGCCGGCATCCCGCCGCTGTCGGGGTTCATCGGCAAGCTCGGGCTGCTGCAGGCCGGCGTCGCCGACGGCAGCGGCCTGGCGTACGTGCTCGTCGCCGGTGGCGTCGTGACCAGCCTGCTGACCCTGGTGGCGATCGCCCGCGTCTGGACCCGCGCCTTCTGGCGGCCGCCGACGCAGGCGCCCGCCCAGGACACCGCCGCCGCGGCCGCCGCCGACGCGGGCCCCGGGGACGGCGCCGGCCCGGCGGGCGGCGTCGGGGAGCTCACCGCCCGGCAGGCCGCGTGGCGGCGGCACACCGCCGTGGCGACGGCCGCCGACCCGGACGTCGCCCCGGCCGCCGGCGCGGTCCGGGCGCTGCGGCCGCTGCCCCGGGCGATGGTGGCGGCCACGGCCGCCCTCGTGGCGGTCACCGTCGCGCTCACCGGTATCGCCGGCTACCTCTACGGCCTGGCCGACCGCGCCGCCGGCGACCTGGTCGAGCGCGCGCCCTACATCGAGTCGGTGTTCGACGCCCCGGCCGCGGAGGGCGCGACGTGACCGGCTCCGCGGACGGGACCGCCGCCCGGCTCCGGCACCAGCTGCCGCTGCTGGCGTGGCTGGTGCTCGTGTGGATCCTGCTGTGGGGCACCTGGTCCTGGGCGAACCTGCTCTCCGGCGCCGTGGTCGCGCTGCTGGTGACGGTGCTGCTGCCGCTGCCGGGCGTGACCGGCCGGACGCGGGTGCGCCCGCTGCCGCTGCTGCGGTTCGCCGGCCACTTCCTCGTGGACCTGGTGGTCTCCGGCGCCCAGGTGGCCTGGCTGGCGCTGTCGCCGGGCGGCCGGCGGTGCTCGGCGATCATCCGGGTGCAGCTGCGCACCGACTCCGACCTGCTGCTCACCATGGTCGCCGAGTCGCTGTCGCTGGTGCCCGGCTCGATCGTCCTCGACCTCGACCGGGAGGACCGCACGATCACCCTGCACCTGCTGCACGTCCGCGACCGCGAGCACGTGGAGCGGGAGCGGACCGACGTCCTGGTCGTCGAGGACCGCCTGGTCCGGGCGTTCGGGTCGGCCGAGGACGTCGCGGCGCTGGACCGTGACCCGGCCGCCCGCGGGCGGTCGGTGGAGGGGGTGCGGCCGTGACCGTCGTCGGCCTGGTGCTGTACACGCTCATCGGGGGCGGCGCGCTGCTCGCGCTGGTCCGGCTGGCGCTGGGGCCCTCGCTGCTGGACCGGGTGGTGGCCACCGACACGCTGCTGGTGATCATCTCCGCGGGCCTGGCGGTGTACGCGGCGCTGGAGCGGTCGCCGACCGTGGTGCCGGTGCTCGTCGTCGTCTCGCTGCTGGCGTTCGTCGGGTCGGTGTCGATCGCCCGGTACGTGGGCGGGATGCTGCGCGGCTCGGCCACCGGCGACGGGCGCGACCTCGGGCTGCCGGTCGCCGCCGAGGAACGGGAGGGGCGCCGGTGAGCGCCGCCGTCGACGTCGTCGCCTTCGCCAGCCTGGTGGCCGGCGCGTTCCTCTGCCTGACCGCCGGGCTGGGCCTGCTCCGCTTCCCCGACGTGCTCACCCGGATGCACGCCGGGACCAAGCCACAGGTGCTCGGCGTGCTGCTGGTGATGGTGGGCGCGGCGATCCGGCTGCAGGGCTGGTCGGCGGCCTGGATGCTGCTGCTGGTCGCCGCCTTCCAGCTGCTGACCGCGCCGGTGAGCGCGCACATGATCAGCCGGGTCGCCTACCGGCGCCGGCACGTGCGGCGGGACCTGCTGCTGGTCGACGAGTTCGCCCCGGCGGCGCCCGGCGAGAACCTGTACCGCGGCGACGAGCCCGGGGACGCGCCCCCGGAGGCGGCGGACCCGCCGCCGCCCCCGGGGCGCTGAGCCTCAGCGCTGCGCGCGGTTGACCGCGGAGACGACCGCCCGCAGCGACGCGCTGACGATGTTGGGGTCGACGCCGACGCCCCACAGCACCCGGTCGCCGACGGCGCACTCGACGTAGGCCGCCGCCCGGGCGTCCCCGCCGGCGGACATGGCGTGCTCGGCGTAGTCGAGCACGCGGACGTCGACGTCCAGGACCCGCAGCGCGTCGACGAACGCGGCGATCGGGCCGTTGCCACGGCCCTCGATGGTCACCGGGACGCCGTCGTCGACCAGCTCGACGACCATCTCGTCGAGCTGCTCACCGTGCGCGGTGTGCCGGTGCCCGGCCAGGGAGAAGCGGCCCCACGGCGCCGCCGGGTCGGGCAGGTACTCGCTGCTGAACGCCGCCCACATCTGCTGGGCGGTCACCTCGCCGCCCTCGTCGTCGGTGTGCCGCTGGATGACCCCGCTGAACTCGATCTGCAGCCGGCGGGGCAGGTCCAGCTGGTGCTCGGTCTTCATGATGTAGGCGACGCCGCCCTTGCCGGACTGGCTGTTCACCCGGATGACGGCTTCGTAGCTGCGGCCGACGTCCTTGGGGTCGATCGGCAGGTACGGGACCGCCCAGGGCATCTCCTGCACCGGCTTGCCGGCGGCCGCGGCGTCGGCCTCCAGGGCCTTGAAGCCCTTGTTGATGGCGTCCTGGTGGGAGCCGGAGAACGCGGTGTAGACCAGGTCGCCGCCGTAGGGGTGCCGCTCGTGCACGCCGATCTGGTTGCAGTACTCGACGGTGCGGCGGATCTCGTCGATGTCGGTGAAGTCGATCTGCGGGTCGATGCCCTGGCTGAACAGGTTCAGGCCCAGGGTGACCAGGCAGACGTTGCCGGTGCGCTCGCCGTTGCCGAACAGGCAGCCCTCGATGCGGTCGGCGCCGGCGCGGTAGCCCAGCTCGGCGGCGGCCACGGCGGTGCCGCGGTCGTTGTGCGGGTGCAGGCTCAGGACGACGGCGTCGCGCCGGCCCAGGTTGCGGTGCATCCACTCGATCTGGTCGGCGTAGACCGTCGGCTCGGCCATCTCGACGGTGGCCGGCAGGTTGAGGATCGTCGGCCGGTCGACGGTGGGCTCCCACACGTCGGTGACGGCGTTGCAGACCTCGACGGCGAACTCGAGCTCGGTGCCGGTGAACGACTCGGGCGAGTACTCGAAGCGGATCTCGGTGTCGCGCATCTGCTCGGCCAGCTTGCGCACCAGCTGCGCCCCGTGGACGGCGATGTCGACGATCCCGGCGCGGTCGGAGTTGAACACCACCCGCCGCTGCAGGGTGCTCGTGGAGTTGTAGAGGTGCACGATCGCCTGCTTGGCGCCCTGCAGCGACTCGTAGGTGCGCTCGATCAGCTCGTCGCGCGACTGGGTCAGGACCTGGATCGTGACGTCGTCGGGTACCAGGTCGTCCTCGATCAGCTGGCGGACGAAGTCGAAGTCCGTCTGGCTGGCCGCGGGGAAGCCGACCTCGATCTCCTTGTAGCCCATCCGGACCAGCAGCTCGAACATGCGTCGCTTGCGGTCGGGGGTCATCGGGTCGATCAGGGCCTGGTTGCCGTCGCGCAGGTCGACGGCGCACCAGCGCGGGGCCACGGTCGTGGTCCGCTCCGGCCAGGTGCGGTCGGGCAGCTCGATCGGGGTGAACGGCGCGTAGCGGCCGAACGCCATGGGGGAGGGCCGCTGCGGGTTCCGGGCGTGCGGGTGGTTCTCGTGCATGGTGGGTGCTCCTCGGGCGCGGGCTGGACTCAGCTCCGATGGGCGGTCAGCGGGCGCCGGGAACGCACTCGGTCACGGCAGGACACCGCGGCGAGGGGGCCGACCTAGGAGAGGGCCTCGCCGCGGCGGGTAAGCAGGAGGCTGCCGCGCACGACGACCACGGTAGCAGCGGGTCAGCCGACGTCGCACCCACACACGCAGTCGTCGGTGTGGACCGCCCGCCCGCTCGCCACCCCGGTGTCGCAGTCGCGGGGGCAGGTGCACACCGGGTCCTGCAGCGGCGGCAGCTCGCCCGCGGCCCGCCGGCGCTCCCACTCCTCGTGCACCCGGCGCCGCACCTCGGCCCGCCGCGCGGCGCGCCGCTCGGCGGGCGAGTCGCCCGGCTCTGGGACCAGGTGGTCGTCGGGCGTGCCGTGCCAGGCCCGCTGTGAGTCACGCCGGCGGCGGTCGCGCTGGGCGGTGTATGCGGTGACGGGCCGGTCCCTCCGGTGCTCACCCCAGTACCGCTCGTCCGTGAGCGCGGTGTCGAGGTGCGCGGGGAAGCGCCGCCCGGCGCCGTCGCGCGCGGTGCCCGGCGCCATGCCCGCGACCTCGCGACCGTCGGCGTCGAGGAGTGCGAGGCGCATGCCTGCGAGCGCCGCGGCGGCGACCAGGACGCGGACGTCGAGGTCCCTGACCCCGCTCTCCACGGCGGCCACCCCGGACTTCGAGAGGCCGAGCTCCTGGGCGAGTTGCCGCTGGGAGAGGTCCGCGACCCGGCGGATGCGGCGCAGGATCCCCGGGAGCTCCCACTCGGTCACCGGACCAGGCTGAGGACGGGGCCGGGGATCGACCAGCGGATCCGACCGGCTGTGGAGAGCGCGCTCCGTCCACAACCGGATCCGGCGAGGACGAGGGCCATGTGTCCCCCCGAGATCCTCCGTCACTGCCCACGTCCGGTGGGCACTGTCAGAAGGCCGGCGCCTGTGTCTCCTCGGGAGTGCTCCGCCTGTGCCCACGGGGGGTGGGCACAGGCGGAGCACCCGGGAGGACGTGGTGGGGGTGCGGGCGGCGGGCGTCGCCCGGCAGGCGCCGGTGCCGGCGATGGGGTCAGAACTGCTTGCGGAGGCGGAGCCTCAGCGGGCGGCCGTCGGGGTCGTCGAGGAGGCGGTAGACCGGCGTCGCCCACAGCCGCGTGGTCAGGGAGAGCCGCTCGGCCGAGTGCCGGCGCAATCGGCCGCGCGGGCGGGGACCGACGCGGCCGCCCGCGTGCCAGGCGTCCAGGGTCTCGGCCGCGGCCTCCAGGGTCGCGACGAACGCGGCGGGGTCGAGCAGGTCGGCGTCCTCGGACCCGTCCGGGGCGCGGTCGGTGTGCTCCCGCCCCAGCCGCAGCCGCAGGTCGCGGGCGAAGACGCGGGCGCCGTCGCCGGTGCCGGCCGGGTCCCGCGGCTCGCGCTCGTCCCGGGTGGTGTCGAGGACGGCGCTGGACAACTCGCTGTCGTGCGTCCAGGACCGCCGGTTGAAGTTGTCGCTGCCCACGCTGACCCACACGTCGTCGACCACGCAGACCTTGGCGTGCACGTAGACCGGCGTCCCCGCGTGGTTCTCCACGTCGAACACGTGCACCCGGTCGGGCCCGGCCGCCCGGCACAGCTCCAGCGCCTGCCAGCGGCCCACGTACTGCGGCCGCCGGGCGAAGGCGCCGTCCTGGTCGGGCACTCGGGGCACGACGACCACCAGGTGCAGGTCGGGGTTCGCCCGCAGCGCGTCGGCGAACAGCTGGGCCACCTCGGCCGACCACATGTACTGGTCCTCGAGGTAGATCAGCCGCCGCGCCCGCTTAATCGCCTTGCTGTAGCCGCGGGCCACCGACCGCTCGCCCTGCGGCGCGAACCGGTACGGCGGCCGGATCGCCGGATAGGTCCGCAGGTTCTGCACCAGGTGCGGCCCGCACGGCGGGGGTGGCGGCAGCTGCGGCGGCAGCGGGTCGCCGTGGGTCTGGTTGCGGTGCAGCTTGTCGAACAGCCACGCGATCGGGTGGTCGGTGTCGGTGTCGTTCGGGTCGTCCCACCGCTCGCGGAAGACGGTGTCGAGCACGTGCACGGCCGGGCCGCGCACCTCCAGCTGCACGTCGTGCCACGGCGGGGTCGGCCCGTAGGCCGCCGCCATCGCCAGCGGCTGCGGGTCCCCGTGGTGCTCGGCGTCGTCCCGCCGGGCGTGGCACAGGTCGATCCCCCCGACGAAGGCCACGTCGCGGGTGGCGTCCTGGTCGTGCCGCAGCACCACGAGCTTCTGGTGGTGCGAGCCGAACCGGCGCACCCGCTGGTCGAGCAGCACCTCGCCGCCGCCGTGCTCGACCTCGTCGTCCAGCGCCCGGTTCTCCTCCTTGCTGAACGAGGCCCGGTCCATGTGCGAGCGCCACACCAGCCCGCGCACCGTCACCCCGCGGCGCACCGCCTCGGTGAGCAGCTGCGCCACCGTCGGGCCGCCGGGCCGCAGCTGCTCGTCGGGGTCACCGCGCCAGTCGGTGAAGAAGAGGTGGTCGCCCTCGTCCAGCGCCTCGACGCACTCGACGAGCCGGTCGAAGTAGGCCGCCCCGTGCACCAGCGGCACGCACAGGTTGCCCGCCGTCCAGCCGGGCACGTCGGTCGCCGGGTTGCCGCGCTCCTGCGCGCTGAGCAGCCAACGCTCCGGGTCCTCGCCGTCCAGCCGGTCCGCGGAGTCGCTCACCGGGTGATCACAACGCGCCCTCCGCGGGGACGCAACCACGGGCCGGGCCGCGGACGTCGGTAGCCTCTTGAGTCGTGGCCCTCGTCGTCCAGAAGTACGGCGGCTCCTCCGTCGCCTCCGCCGCGCACATGAAGCGCGTCGCCGAGCGGATCGTGGCCGCCAAGAAGGACGGCAACGACGTCGTCGTGGTGGTCTCCGCGATGGGTGACACCACCGACGAGCTGCTGGACCAGGCGGCCCAGATCACCGACGACCCGCCCGGTCGCGAGCTCGACATGCTGCTGACCGCCGGCGAGCGCATCTCCATGGCGCTGCTGGCCATTGCGATCAGCACGCACGGGTACGAGGCGCGGTCGTTCACCGGCTCGCAGGCCGGCGTCATCACCACCTCCAGCCACGGCAAGGCGCGGATCATCGACGTCACGCCGGGCCGGCTGCGGTCCGCGCTGGACGAGGGCTCGATCGTCATCGTCGCCGGCTTCCAGGGCGTCAGCCAGGACACCAAGGACGTCACCACGCTCGGCCGCGGCGGGTCGGACACCACCGCGGTCGCCGTCGCCGCCGCGCTCGAGGCCGACGTCTGCGAGATCTACACCGACGTCGACGGCGTCTTCACCGCCGACCCGCGGATCGTCCCCAACGCCAAGCGGCTCGACACCGTCACCTACGAGGAGATGCTGGAGCTGGCCGCCTCGGGCGCCAAGGTCCTCATGCTCCGCTGCGTCGAGTACGCCCGCCGCTACGGCATCCCCGTGCACGTGCGCAGCTCCTACTCACAGCTCCCCGGCACGATCGTGACCGGCTCGATGGAGGACCTCTCGGTGGAACAGGCGATCATCACCGGCGTCGCGCACGACCGCAGCGAGGGCAAGATCACCGTCTACGGCGTGCCCGACCGGCCGGGCGAGGCCGCGCAGATCTTCCGCGTGCTCGCCGACGCCGAGATCAACATCGACATGATCGTGCAGAACGTGTCGGCCGAGACCAGCAAGCTCGCCGACATCTCCTTCACGCTGCCCAAGAGCGACGGCCCGGCCGCCATCGCCGCCCTGGAGAAGGTCAAGCACACGGTCGGCTACACCGACGTCCGCTTCGACCAGCACATCGGCAAGGTCAGCCTGGTCGGCGCAGGCATGCGCTCGCACCCCGGCGTCTCCGCCCGCTTCTTCGGGGCGCTGGCCGACGCCGGCGTCAACCTCGAGCTGATCAGCACCTCGGAGATCCGCATCTCCGTGGTCTGCCGGGACACCGACGTGGACCTCGCCGTCCGCGCGGTGCACGACGCGTTCGACCTCGGCGCCGAGACCGAGGCCGTCGTCTACGGAGGGACCGGACGATGAGCATGCGCCCCCTGCACATCGGCGTCGTCGGCGCGACCGGCCAGGTCGGCGCTGCGATGCGGTCGATCCTCGCCGAGCGGGACCTGCCCATCGCGTCGATCCGCTTCTTCGCCTCCGCCCGCTCCGCCGGCACGACCCTGCCGTGGGGCGACGGGGAGATCACGGTCGAGGACGCCGCCACGGCCGACCCCACCGGCCTGGACGTCGCGCTGTTCTCCGCCGGCGCCACCACCTCGCGCGCGCAGGTCCCCCGCTTCGCCGAGGCCGGCGTCATCGTGATCGACAACAGCTCCGCGTTCCGCAAGGACCCGGACATCCCGCTGGTCTGCAGCGAGGTCAACCCCGGCGACATCGCCCAGGCGCACGGCCGGATCATCGCCAACCCGAACTGCACCACCATGGCCGCGATGCCGGTGCTCAAGCCGCTGCACGACGAGGCCGGCCTCGTGCGCATCGTCGCCAGCACCTACCAGGCGGTCTCCGGCTCCGGCATCGCCGGCGTGCAGGAGCTGCACTCGCAGGTCAAGGCGGTCGTCGACAAGGCCGACGAGCTCGCCTACGACGGCGGGGCGGTCACCTTCCCCGAGCCGCAGAAGTACGTGCGCCCGATCGCCTTCAACGTGCTGCCCATGGCCGGCACGGTCGTCGACGACGGCAGCTGGGAGACCGACGAGGAGCAGAAGCTCCGCAACGAGAGCCGCAAGATCCTCGGCATCCCCGACCTGCGCGTCTCGGGCACCTGCGTCCGGGTGCCGGTCTTCACCGGGCACTCCCTGTCGCTCAACGTCGAGTTCGAGCGGCCGCTGAGCGTGGAGCGGGCGACCGAGCTGCTCCGCACCGCCCCCGGCGTCGAGCTCTCCGACGTCCCCAACCCGCTGCAGGCGGCCGGCCGCGACCCCAGCTACGTGGGCCGCATCCGGCAGGACCCGGGCGTCGACGGCGGCCGCGGCCTGGCGCTGTTCGTCAGCAACGACAACCTGCGCAAGGGCGCCGCCCTCAACACCGTGCAGATCGCGGAGCTCATCGCCGCCCAGGGCTGACGGCCGTCACGGCTGCACGTGGCGCAGCGCGAAGTCCAGCGCCAGCTCGACCTGCCGGATCGTCTCCTCGATGACCAGCGACCCGTGCCCGGCGTCGAACCGGTACACCTCGTGCGGCCGGCCCAGCCGCTCCAGCTCGCCGAGGTAGTTGTCGATCTGCCGGATCGGGCAGCGGGGGTCGTTCGCGCCGGCGACCACCAGCACCGGCGCGCGCACCGCCTCGACGTAGGTGATCGGCGACGATCGGACGTAGCGGTCGGGCACCTCCTCCGGTGAGCCGCCGAACAGCGCCCGGTCGTAGGCGCGCAGGCCCTCCATCTCGTCCTCGTAGGCGGCCAGGTAGTCGGCCACCGGCACCTCGGCGATGCCGGCCGCCCACCGCTCCGGCTGCGTGCCGAGGCCCAGCAGGGTCAGGAAGCCGCCCCAGGAGCCGCCCGTGAGCAGCGAGCGGGCCGGGTCGACCAGCCCCTCGGCGACCAGCGCGTCCTGGACGGCGGCGACGTCCTCGAGCTCGGTGAGCCCCGGCCGGCCGGTCAGCGCGTCCCGCCAGGCGCTGCCGTAGCCGGTGGACCCGCGGTAGTTCACGTGCACGACCGCGTAGCCCGCGTCGACGTAGGCCGCCCGCCGCGCGCGGTAGGAGTCGTCGTCGGCGGCCTCCGGCCCGCCGTGCACCAGGAACGCGGTCGCGAACGGCGGCTCCCCGGCCGGGCGGACCAGCAGCGCGTGGACGTCGCCCCCGGGCCCCGGCACCCAGCGGTCCTCCACCGGGTAGGCGGCCGGCGGCGCCTCGCCGGGCGCGGCGAGCACGACCGGCCCGTCGGCCCGCCGGATCACCGGCGGCAGCTCCGCCGAGGACCAGGCCAGCTCCACGGTGCCGTCCGGCCGGGCCGTGGCGCCGCGGACGACGCCGCGCGGGGTGTCCAGCCGCTCCAGCGTCCCGGTGGCCAGGTCGTAGCGGTACAGCTCGCTGCGGGCGGCGTGGTCGTGGCCGACCAGCAGCGCGGACCCGTCGGGGTACCAGCCGGCGGTCACGTCCCCGGGCAGGTCGAGCACGATCTCGGTCTCGGTGTCGGTGCCGACGTCCCAGACCAGCAGCTCCTCGCGGCCGCGCCGCTCGTGCCCGACCAGCAGCCGCCGGTCGCCGGCCAGCGGCGCGAACTCCAGGGCGTGCAGGCCGCGGCCCTCGCCGTCCCACTTCTCCGCGACGACCGCCGGCTCCTCGAGTGTGGTGTCGCCGGTCCGCAGCACGCGCAGCGCCGGGTAGCGCGGGTCGCCGTGCTCGGAGTGCGAGACGACCAGCAGGTCCTCGTCGAAGGTCAGCGCGTCCACCGAGGCCGGGTCGGGGTGCCGGTAGACCACCCGGGCCGGACCGCCGGCCGGGGCCAGCCACAGCTCGCTGCCGTCGTCGGTGGAGCGGCCCACGGCCACCAGGGTGTCGCCGATCTCCAGGCCGGCCGGGTAGGCCGGGCCGACGTCCGGCAGGGCCACCCGGTCCTCGCCGCCGGCGAACGGCTGCACCATCCAGACGCCGAACTCGTCGCCGTCGGTGTCGGCGAACCACCAGATCGTCTCGCCGTCGGGGGAGAGGGTGCCGATCAGCGTGCCGTTGGGCCGGTCGGTGACCTGCCGGTGGGCGTCGGTGGTGCGGTCCCAGGCGTACTGCTCGACGACCCCGCCGGCGTCGGAGGAGTACAGGCAGCGGTGCGGCGCCTCCAGCGCCCAGTCGGGCAGGCTCACCCGCGGGGCCCGGAACCGGGCCTGCCAGCGGGCGGTGACCTCCGGGGACAGGGGGGACGACGTCGGCGCTGCGCTCACCGGGTCATCTTCCCCCGGCGCCGGCCCCCGCCTCCGCTCCGGTCCGGGGTGCGGCGCCCGCCGCGAGGTCGGCCGCGGCGTCGCGCACGTCGCCGATCAGCAGCTCCAGGACGTCCTCCAGGGCCACGATGCCGGCCGGGTCGTCGAGCGGGCCCACGACGCCCAGGTGGGCCCCCTGGGTCCGCATCTCGGCCAGGACGTCGGGCAGCCCGCTCCCGGCGGCCAGCGGCACCAGCGGGACGACGTCCTCGGCGGGCACCGGCCGGTCCCGCGCCTCGCCCGCGACGCCCAGCGCGTCCTTGACGTGGACGAACCCCACCAGGGCGCCGTCGTCCCCGCGGACCGGGTAGCGGCTGAACCCGTGCTCGCCGACGACGGCCTCCAGCTGCCGCGGCGACGTCGTCCGCGGCACGGTGACCACGGTCGCCATCGGCATGAGCACGTCCTCCACCGTGTGCTGCTCGAAGGTCAGCGCGCCGGTGGCCAGCTCGCCGACCTCCCGGCCGAGGCGGCCCTCCCGCCGGGACTGGGTGATCATCGAGCGGATCTCGGCCTCGTCGAAGCTGGCCGCCACCTCGTCCCGGGGCGTCACCCCGAACAGCCGCACGAAGCCGTTCGCCGTCGTGTTGAAGAACCAGATGACCGGCGTGAGCAGCCTCGCGAAGGCGGCCAGCGACGGGCCGAGGACCAGCGCCGCGGTGTCCGGCCCGGCGATGGTGATGTTCTTGGGCACCATCTCGCCCAGCACCATGTGCAGCACGGTCACCAGCGACAGCGCGATGACCAGGGCGATCGGGTGCAGCAGCGCCTCCGGGACGCCGAGGGCGTGCAGCGGCTCCTCGATGAGGTGGGCGACGGCGGGCTCGCCGACCGCGCCCAGACCGAGCGAGCACAGCGTGATCCCCAGCTGCGCGGCCGCCATCATCTTCGAGACGTTGCGCAACGCGGCCAGCGTCTTGACCGCGCGCGCCGAGCCCGCCTCGGCGCGGGGCTCGATCTGGTCGGCGCGGACGGAGACCAGCGCGAACTCCGCGGCCACGAAGAAGGCGTTGCCCAGGAGCAGCGCGACCAGGACCAGCAGGGCGACGGCGTCGCTCATGCCGCCGCCTCCTCGGCCTCGGCGGGCTCCGGCAGCCGCTCGGCGCGCACCCGGGCGACCCGCCGCCCGTCCAGCGTCTCCACGGTCAGGCAGGCGCCGGGCAGCTCCACCCGGTCGCCGACCTCGGGCAGCCGCTGCAGCCGCTCGGTGAGGAAGCCGGCCAGCGTCTCGTAGCGGCCCTCCGGGACGGCGATCCCCGTCCGGTCCAGCACCTCGTCGGGCCGAAGCAGGCCCGACAGCAGCCAGTGGTCCTCGTCGAGGCGCCGCATGGTGCGCAGCGGCCGGTCGGTCTCGTCGGTGATCTCCCCGACCAGTTCCTCCACGATGTCCTCCAGGGTCACCAGTCCGTGGGTGGCGCCCCACTCGTCGACCACCAGCGCGACCTGCAGGCCCTGCTCACGCAGCAGGTCCAGCAGCCGCTCCAGCTGCAGGGACGACGGCACGGCGAGCAGCGGCGCGGCGAGCTCCTCGGCGGTCCGCCGGTCGCGCTCGGCCTCGGGGACGCCGACCGCGTGCTTCACGTGCACGATGCCGGTCACCTCGTCGAGGTCGGCGCCGTAGACGGGGAAGCGGGAGTTGCCCGACTCGGTCGCCGCACGGATGACGTCGTTCGCGGTGGCGCGCGAGCTGACGGTCCACAACCGCGTCCGCGGCGTCATGACGTCCGTCGCGTACTTCTGCCGCAGACCCAGGGAGCGGGTGAGCAGCCGGGCGGCGACGGGGGAGAGGTCGCCCTCCGCGGCGGAGCGGCGGGCGACCGCGGCGAGCTCCTCGGCGCCCCGGGCGGAGTCGAGCTCCTCGCGCGGCTCGAAGCCCAGCCGGCGCACGATGGCGTTGGCCAGCCGCTGCAGCCCGTTGACGATCCAGCCGGTCGCCGTCGTGAAGGCGCGCATCCCGGGCGCCACGAGGGCGGCCACCCGCAGCGGGTTGGCGATCGCCAGGTTCTTCGGCCCCAGCTCGCCGAGCCACATCTGCAGCGCGGTGGCCAGCGCGATCGCCACCCCGTAGGACACGCCGTGCAGCGCCCCCTCGGGCACGCCGACGGCCTCGAGCGGGCCGCGCAGCAGCTGCCCGAGGGCGGGCTCGGCCAGGAACCCGACCACCAGCGTGGTGATCGTGATGCCCAGCTGCGCGGCCGACAGCTGCGTCGACAGCCCGCGCAGCGCCGCGACGACGCCGCGGGCGCCGCGGTCGCCGGCCTCCGCGGCCTCCTCCGCCCGGCCGCGGTCGACCGTGGTGAGGGAGAACTCGGCGGCGACGAAGAAGCCGGTGAACGCGGTCAGCAGCACCGCGGCGAGGAGGAGCAGCCACTCGGTCATCGGGCTCCCCGGTGCCCGCCACGACCGCGTGCCAACCGGAAGCGGGCGGAAACGAGTCAGGGGCCGCCTTCCGGCGGCCCCTGATCTGGTCGGGGTGACAGGATTTGAACCTGCGGCCTCGTCGTCCCGAACGACGCGCGCTACCAAGCTGCGCCACACCCCGAGGCGTGCGGCGACCACTCTACCGTCCCGCCGGAGCGGACCCGGCAGCGGGCTCAGGCGGGCCGTGCGGTGAGCGTCAGCAGCGTCGCCTCCGGCGGGCAGGCGAAGCGCACCGGGGCGTACGGGCTGGTGCCCAGCCCCGCCGAGACGTGCAGCCACGTGCCGTTCGGGTGCCCGGGAGCGGGCTGCGTCCAGCGGTGCAGCCAGCGCACCCGCTCCCGGTCCAGGCCGCAGTTGGTGACCAGCGCGCCGAAGCCGGGCACCCGCAGCTGCCCGCCGTGGGTGTGGCCGCACAGGAGCAGGTCGTAGCCGTCGGCGGCGAACCGGTCGAGCACCCGCGGCTCCGGGGCGTGCACCAGGCCGATGCGCAGGTCCGCCGTGGGGTCGGCCGGCCCGGCGACGGCGTCGTAGCGGTCCCGCTTCAGGTGCGGGTCGTCGACGCCGGCGAGCACGACCCGCCGGCCGTCGACGGTGAGCTCGCCGCGGCGGTTGGTCAGGTCCAGCCAGCCGCGGCCGGTGAACCCGTCGCGCAGCTCCCGCCAGGGCAGCGGGTCGCCCAGCACCCGCTTGTGCTTCTTCTTGAAGTACTTGAGCGGGTTCTTCGGCTTGGGCGCGTAGTAGTCGTTGGACGAGGTCACGAAGGCGCCGGGGACGTCGAGCAGCCCGTCCAGCGCGCGCAGCGTCGGCGGGACGGCGTCCTGCCCGGCGAGGTTGTCCCCGGTGTCGACCACCAGGTGCGGCCGCAGCCCGGCGAGCCCGGCCAGCCACTCCTGCTTGGAGCGCTGGCCGGCGGTCATGTGCACGTCGGAGACGTGCAGCAGCCGCAGCGGCGCCGACCCCGGGGCCAGGACCGGGACGTCGAAGCGGCGCAGCGTCCAGCGGGTCCGCTCGTAGAGGCCGGCGTAGCCGAGGGTGGCCGCCCCCGAGGCGAGCGCCACGGCGGGCGCAGCGGTGTACCAGCGCATGTCCAGCCAGGGTACGGGGCCCGGGCGGGGAGGGGCCGTGTCAGGCTGGGCACGTGCCCGACCCCGCAGACGACCTGAAGAGCCGGCTCCGCGCCGACCTGACCGCCGCCATGAAGTCCCGCGACGAGTTGCGCACCGCGACGCTGCGGATGGTCCTCGCCGCGGTCAGCGCCGAGGAGGTCGCCGGCAAGGAGGCCCGCGAGCTGTCCGGCGACGAGGTGCAGGCCGTGGTCCGCCGCGAGGCCAAGAAACGGCGCGAGGCCGCCGAGGCCTTCGCCGGCGCCGGCCGCGCCGCCCAGGCCGAGCGGGAGCGCGCCGAGGAGGGGGTGCTCGCCGGCTACCTGCCGGCGCAGCTCGAGGACGCCGACCTCGCGGCGCTGGTCGCCGACGTCATCACCACGACCGGCGCGACCGGCATGAAGGACATGGGCCGGGTCATGGGCGCCGCGACCGCCGCGGTGGCCGGCCGGGCCGAGGGCTCCCGGGTGGCCGCGGAGGTCCGCCGCCAGCTCGGCTGAGCCGGCGGCCGCGGCCTAGCCGTTCCCGCCGCCGCCGCCGCCACCGCCGGGGCCGCCGTTCCCGCCGCCGCCGCCACCGTCGCCGCCTCCGGGACCGCCGTTCCCGCCGCCTCCGCCGCCGAGGTCGCCCGCGTCACCCCGCCCGTCGCCGGGCTGGGCGCCGCCGTCCTGGGGCTCCGTCGGGGCCGGGGCCGGCTCGACGTAGGCCGAGCCGTTGCTCACCTGGATGACGACGATCTGGTCCTCGATCGCGCGGGCACCGGCGGGCGGGTCGGTGCCGACGACGGTGCCCTGCGGCTGGTCGCTGTCGACCTCCTCCACGTCGAAGCGCAGGCCGGCCGAGGTCAGCGCCGACTGGCAGCCGCTCACGGTGGAGCAGCCGGGCACCTGCCGGGTGTTGCCGTTCTGCACCACCGGGTCGGCGGCGGGGAAGGGCACCATCGGCTGGCCGCTGAGGATGGGCTGCATCGCGTCGTGCCAGATCGTGGCGCCCTTGCCGCCACCGAAGCCGCCGACGTTCTGGTTCCGCTTCGGGTTGAGCACCATCACGCTGGCCGTGTACTGGGGCGTGTAGCCGACGAAGGCCACCGAGAAGTTGCTCTGCGACGTCCCGGTCTTGCCGGCGATCTGGTGGCCGGGGACGAACGCCCGGGAGCCCGTCTGGCCGCTGTGGCCGGGCTCGACGTCCTTGCGCAGCATCTGGTTCATCGTGGTCGCCACGCCCGGCGGGATGGCCTGCGCGGTGCAGTTGTCGGCGGTCACCAGCGGCTCGCCGTCCTCGCCGGTCAGCGGCCGGCCCTCGCGGTCGAGCACCTCGACGACCGGCGTCGGGTCGCACTGGGTGCCGTTGGCGGCGAGCGTCGAGTACGCGCTGGCCAGGTCGAGCGGGCTGGTCGGCTCGGCGCCGAGGGTGAACGAGCCGCGGTTCTCGTCGATGATCTGGTCGCCGGAGTCGACGGTGAAGTTCATGCCCATGCGCTCGGCGATCCGGACCGGGGCCTCGACGCTGCCGAGGGCGTCCTCCAACGCGAGGAAGTAGGTGTTGGAGGACATGTAGAGCGCCCGCTCCATGTCCAGCGTCGCCGGGTAGTTGCCGGCGTTGCCCACCGAGTAGGGGCGCGAGCCGTTGCGGTACACCCGCGACGTGTACGGGTCGCCGGTGGTGATCGTGTAGTACTGCGAGTACCCCTGCTCGAGCGCGGCGGCCGCGGTGAACACCTTGTAGGTCGAGCCCGAGCCCTGGCTGTACGCGGTGTTGAGCACCACCGACTCGCACTCGGGCCCGTCGCAGCCGAAGCGCCGGTTCACGCTCATCGCCAGCACCTTGCCGGTGCCCGGCTCGACGGCGGTGTACATGCCGGCCAGCTCGTCGCCCATGGGCAGCGTGTTGAGCACGGCCTGGTCGCCGGCGGCCTGCATGTCCGGGCGCAGCGTGGTCTGGATGGTCAGCCCGCCGTTGTCCAGCAGGTCCTGGCTGATGCCCAGGGTGTTGGTCAGGTACTGCTCGAGGTAGGCGCAGAAGAACCCGCCGATCGCGGCGTCGATGCAGCCGTTGGGCGGCGCCTGGCCGGGCACGACCTGGACCGGGGTGCCGGCGATCGCGTCGTGGTCGGCCTGGGAGATGCTGTCCTGGGCGAGCATCCGGCCGAGCACCTGGTCGCGGCGGACCTGCGCGTTCTCCGGGTTGTTGATCGGGTCGTCCTTCGTCGGGCTCTGCACCAGGCCCGCGAGCATCGCCGCCTGCGGCAGCGTGAGGTCGATCGCGTTGACGCTGAAGTACGTCTGGGCGGCGGCCTGGATGCCGTAGGCGCCGTTCCCGAAGTACACGATGTTCAGGTAGCGGGTGAGGATCTCGTCCTTGGAGTAGGTCTCCTCCAGGGCCAGCGCCAGCCGCGCCTCGCGCAGCTTGCGGGACACGCCGGCGGTGCCGTCCTGCTCCTGGGCGGCCGCGATCTCCTCGGCGCTGGTCGCCGTCTCGATCAGGGTCTGCTTGACCAGCTGCTGGGTGATCGTCGAGCCACCCTCCTGCACCTCGCCGGCGGCGACGTTGGTCACCAGCGCGCGCAGCGTGCCCTGCACGTCCAGGCCGTTGTGCTCGTAGAAGCGCGAGTCCTCGATGTCGACCAGCGCCTGCTTCATCACCGGGGCGATCTGGTCGCTGGTGACCACGGTCCGGTTGTGCTCGTAGAACATGGTGATCAGCGACCCGTCGGCGGCCAGCACCCGGCTGTTGCCGGCGGGCGTCGCGTCGGTCAGCTCCACCGGGAGCGCGTCGAGCAGGGACGCGGAGTTGCGCGCCACCAGGCCGGTGCCGCCCACGAAGGGCAGCATCATGCCGGCGACGAGGGCGCCGGCCAGGACGATGGACCCCGCGAGCTTCGCCAGGACGACGGAGCGCTTGGGGGCGGCAGAAGTCGACATCGCCGACGAATGTACGGTGCCGCGCCGCGCCGACGCCCGGATCAGCCGCGGCGCGCGGGCAGCACCCGTGTGCGGGGCACGCCGGTCGGCGTGTCGCCGTCCGGACCGGTCAGCTCGCCGGCCATGACCCGCAGCCCGTCGAGGTCGTGCACGTCGCCGGCGGCGGCCGGGACGGTGCGGACGGCGACCTCCGGGTGGGCGCTGGTGAACCGGTCGGCCAGCCGCTGCTCGCGGGCGGCGAGCTGCATCCGCTCGGCGTGCACCCGCAGCGCGCCGGCGGCCAGCCCGGCGCCGTCCCCGCCGGCCTCGGCGACCTCCTCGGCGGCGGCCTCGGCGCGCGTGGCGCTCAGCACGGTGCTCGCCGGCGGGTGGGTGCGGTTGAGCACCAGCCCGGCCAGCGGCATGCCCTCGGCCGACAGCCGGTCGACGAAGTAGGACGCCTCGCGCAGCGCGTCGGGCTCCGGCGTCGCGACGACGACGAAGTAGGTGCCCGGCCGGCGCAGCAGCTCGTAGGTGGCGGTCGCCCGCTCGCGGAACCCGCCGAACATGGTGTCCAGGGCGGCGACGAACGCGGAGATGTCGCGCAGCAGCTGCCCGCCGAGGATCTTGCTGATGATCCGGCTGAACACCATGAACCCGGCGCCGACCAGCCGGATGCCGGCCCGGCCCCCGGCCCGGGCGGGCGCGGTGAGCAGCCGGATCATCGTGCCGTCGAGGAAGCGGCCCATCCGGTTGGGGGCGTCGAGGAAGTCCAGCGCCGACCGCGACGGCGGGGTGTCGACGACGATCAGGTCCCACTTGTCGGTGGCCCGCAGCTGCCCCAGCTTCTCCATCGCCATGTACTCCTGCGTCCCGGCGAAGGAGGACGACAGCGACTGGTAGAAGGGGTTGGCCAGGATCTGCTCGGCCCGCTCGGGCGTCGAGTGCGCGGCGACGACGTCGTCGAACGTCCGCTTCATGTCCAGCATCATCGCGTGCAGCTCGCCGTCGGCCCCCGGGACGTCGACCCGCCGCGGCTCGTTGTCCAGCTCCGCCAGCCCGAGGGACTGGGCCAGCCGCCGCGCGGGGTCGATGGTGAGGACGACGACGGTCCGGCCGGCCTCGGCCGCGGCCAGCGCCAGCGCCGCCGACGTCGTGGTCTTGCCGACGCCGCCGGCGCCGCAGCACACGAGGATCCGGGTCTCGCGGTCCTCGATCAGCGCGGCGAGGTCCATCGGCAGCGCCGGTCGCACGGGCGGCGCGAGCCGGCCGGCCGGGCGCTTCGCCGGCTCGGCGGCCTCCGCCGGCTCGGCGCTCACCATGTCCTCGGTTCGCTCACGCGGGGCGCTCCGCTCCTCGCTCGTCCCTCGCTGCGGTGCCCACGCCCCTGCCCGCTCACGCGGCCACCCCCGCGGCGAGGTGCTCCTCGAGCCGCTCGGCGAGCTCGTAGAGGCAGGACAGGTCGATCGGGCCGGTGAGCAGGGGCAGCTCCACCGTGGGGCGGCCCAGCGCGGCGACCTGGCCGCGCAGCGCGTCCTGCGCCGCCCAGCGGCGGGCGTGCTCGACGGCCTCGGCGGCCAGCGCGTCGGCCAGCGCCGGTCCGTCGGGCAGGTGCGCGGCGGCCAGCGCGGGGGCGAGGTCGGCGCCGGTGAGCCGGCCCGCCGCGGCCGCGGCCAGGTCCGCCTCGGGGAGCACCGGCTCGGTCGCCATGTTCACGATCACCGAGCCGACCGGCAGCCCGGCGGCGGTGAGGTCGGCGATCGCGTCGGCGGTCTCCTGGACCGGCATGTCCTCCAGCAGGGTCACCAAGTGCACGGCGGTCTGCGGCGACTTCAGCACCGCCATGACGCCGTCGCTCTGGGTCTTGATCGGGCCGGAGCGGGCCAGCCCGGCCATCTCGCCGGTGACCCCGAGGAAGCGGGTGATCCGGCCGGTGGGCGGCGCGTCGACGACGACGGCGTCGTACACGCGGTGGCCGTCGCGGCGGCGGGTGACGGCCTCCTTGATCTTGCCGGTGAGCAGCACGTCCCGCAGGCCCGGCGCGATCGTCGTCGCGAAGTCGATGGCGCCCATCTTGCGCAGCGCCCGGCCGGCGCGGCGGAGGTTGTAGAACATCTCGAGGTACTCGAGGAGAGCCTCCTCGACGTCGATCGCCAGCGCCTTCACCTCGCCGCCGCCGCGGGCCACGGCCACCCGGCGCTCCTCGTAGGGCAGCGGCGGGGTGTCGAACAGCTGGGCGATGCCCTGCCGGCCCTCGGTCTCGACGAGCAGCACCTCCCGGCCGTCGGCGGCCAGCGCGAGGGCGAGGGCGGCGGCCACCGTCGTCTTGCCGGTCCCGCCCTTGCCGGACACCACGTGGCAGCGCACGGGGAAGGGATCGGTGCTCACCGGACAGAGCCTAGGAGCAGGTCGGCTCCGGGGCCCGTGCGGGCCGTCGGGCTGCGCTAGCGTCGCTCCCCATGAGCGAAGCGGTCCGGCAGCGGTGGGAGTACGCCACCATCCCCCTGCTGATCCACAACACCAAGGCGATCCTCGACTCGTGGGGGGTCGACGGCTGGGAGCTGGTGACCGTCCTGCCGGGCCCCGGCGGCGCCGAGCAGCTGGTCGCCTACCTCAAGCGCCCGGTGAGCTGAGCCCACCATGACCGCACCCTCGACCCAGAGCTGGACCGCGCGCCTGACCGAGCTCGGCATCCGGCTGCCCCCGGTGGCCGCGCCGGTCGCCTCGTACGTGCCGGCCGTCCGCGCCGGTCAGCTCGTCTTCACCTCGGGGCAGCTGCCGTTCGTCGACGGCGGGCTGCGGCGCACCGGCAAGGTCGGCGGCTCCGTCGACGTCGAGGACGCCGCCCACGACGCCAAGGTCTGCGCGCTCAACGCCCTCGCCGCCGTCGACGAGCTGGTCGGCCTCGACTCGATCGCGCGGATCGTCCGGGTGGTCGGCTACGTGGCCAGCGCGGAGGGCTTCACCGGTCAGCCGCGCGTGGTGAACGGCGCCAGCGAGCTGCTGGGCAAGGTGTTCGGCCCGGCCGGGCAGCACGCCCGCAGCGCCGTCGGCGTCGCCGAGCTGCCCCTCGGGGCGCCGGTCGAGGTCGAGCTCACCGTCGAGCTGCGATGACCGCACCGGCGACGCCCCGGCAGGCCGCCACGGTGCTGCTGGTGCGGGACGGCACGGACGGGCTCGAGGTCTACCTGCTGCGCCGCACGCGGGGGATGCCCTTCGCCGGCGGGATGACCGCGTACCCGGGCGGGGGCGTCGACCCGCGGGACGGCGACGTCGAGGTGGCCTGGGCCGGGCCGTCGCCGGCCGAGTGGGGCGCCGCCCTGGGCTGCGACGAGCGGCTGGCGCGCGAGCTGGTCTGCGCCGCGGTGCGGGAGACGTTCGAGGAGGCCGGCGTCCTGCTGGCCGGGGCCACGGGCGGCGACGCCGTCGTCCCGGACGTCTCCGGGGACGACTGGGAGGAGCAGCGGCAGGCGCTGCTGCGCCGCGAGCTCTCCCTGGCGGAGCTGCTCAGCTCGCGCGGGCTCGTGCTCCGCTCGGACCTGCTCCGGCCCTACGCGCACTGGATCGCCCCGCCCACCGAGCCGCGGCGCTACGACACCAAGTTCTTCGCCGCCGCGCTGCCGGTCGGGCAGGAGGCCCGGCACGTGTCCGGCGAGGCCGACGAGGCGGTGTGGCTGACGCCGTCCGCGGCGCTGCACGAGGCCTCGGCAGGCCTGCGGCCGATGCTGCCGCCCACCCTGCACACGCTCGGGCAGCTGCAGCGCTACCCCGACGTGGCGGCGGTGCTGGCCGGCGCCCCGCCGGAGCCGCTGCACGCCATCACGCCGCGGTTCGAGAGGACCGCCGACGGCACGTGGGCCGTGCTCCCCGACGGCACCCGCCTGCGCCTGGTCGTGCCGCTGCCGTCCTGACGCTCCGCCGTCCGGGCGCCGTCCACGGGCGCTGTGCGGTCGGTGCCCGGACCGGCTCCGGACCGGGCAGCAGACGCACACCGCCCGTGGGGAGACCACCGAACGCGAGAGGCCGGGCCCCCAGCGGGTGCCCGGCCTCTCGTGCGTCGCAGCTCAGCGCGCGCGGCGGCGCAGCCGGTCCTCGTCGAGGACGACGACCGACTTGCCCTGCAGCTGGATCCAGCCGCGGTGCACGAAGTCGGCCAGCGCCTTGTTCACCGTCTCGCGGGAGGCGCCGACCAGCTGGGCCAGCTCCTCCTGGGTGAGGTCGTGCTTGACGCGCAGGCCGTCGGTCTCCCGGCTGCCGAAGCGGTCGGCCATCTGCAGCAGCGCCTTGGCCACGCGGCCGGGCACGTCGGTGAAGATCAGGTCGGCGACCGAGTCGTTGGTGCGCCGCAGCCGGCGGGCGAGGACCTGCAGCAGCTTCTCGCCGATCTCCGGGTGGCTCTCGATCCACGGCCGGAGCACGGTCTGCGGCATCCGGGCCAGCTTCACGTCGGTCACCGCGGTGGCGGTCGCCGTCCGCGGGCCGGGGTCGAACACCGACAGCTCGCCGAACTGGTCGGACGGGCCCATGACGGCCAGCACGTTCTCCCGCCCGTCCGGCGACCGGCGGGACAGCTTGATCTTCCCCGTGAGGACGATGTACAGGCTGTCCCCGGGCTCGCCCTCGTTGAAGACGACCCGGCCGCGCGGCAGGGTGATCGTCTCCAGCCGGCTGATGACCGGGGTCACGGCCTCCTCCGACAGCCCCTGGAAGAGCCCGGACTGGACCAGCACCTCGTCCACTACGTGTCCTCTCGACCGAGCGCCTCGGTCACACCTCGAGTTCCGCATCGACGGGGGGCCGCACTGCCGCGCCCGCCGATCTCCGGGTGGAGTCTAGGCGAGCTGTGCGCACGGTCACCCGATCGGTGGGAGGTGGGCCACCTCCGACGGGTGAGGTGGGGGCCTCAGACGAGCGGGGGAGCGGCGCGCTTGACCCGCCGCCGGCGCCGCCACCGGCCCATCGCGCGGCCGACGCCGGAGTGGGTGAGGGTCTCGACCTCCCCGGCCGAGGCGGTGTCGACGAACTCGGCGACCTCCCGCCGGGGCGTCGGCCGGCGCAGCGGCTCCTCCACCCGCTCCATCACCAGCAGGAAGGCGATGAGCAGTGGCGGGAACAGGATCACGACGAGGGCGACCACCGGTATCTCCTCCTCCGGTCCTGGGACGGCGACGCCTGGAACGCCCGCGCGGATCCCGGTTACCCCCCGTGTCGGGCGTCCATGCCCGGGGCGGTGCCGCGGGCGATGATCGCACGTCCGCGCCGTCGGACCCGCCGCCTACCCTCGATCGCGTGTCCTCGCCGGCCTACGCGCGCCCCGTCCCCCGTCCCGCGCCGGCTCGCCGCACCGCAGCCCGCGGCGGCGTGCCGTTCGACCCCGACGAGACGCCGCTGGCGCGCACCCGGCGGGCCCGGCGGATGGCCCGCGAGCTCGCGGTCATCCACCCCGACGCGCACTGCGAGCTCGACTTCACCAACGCCTTCGAGCTGCTGGTGGCCACGGTCCTGTCGGCGCAGACCACCGACAAGATGGTCAACAAGGTGACGCCGCGGCTGTTCGCGCGCTACCCCGACGCGGTCGCCCTGGCCGGCGCGGACCGCGCGGAGCTGGAGGAGATCCTCAAGCCGACCGGCTTCTTCCGCGCCAAGGCGAACTCGGTGCTGGGGCTGGCGCAGGCCCTGGTCGAGCGGTTCGACGGCGAGGTCCCGGGCCGGATGGCCGACCTGGTCACGCTGCCGGGCGTGGGCCGCAAGACGGCGAACGTCGTCCTGGGCAACGCCTTCGACGTGCCCGGCCTGACCGTCGACACCCACTTCGGCCGGCTGGTCCGCCGCTTCGGCTGGACGGCGGAGGAGGACCCGGTGAAGGTCGAGGCCGAGATCGCCGAGCTGATCCCCAAGCGCGAGTGGACCATGTTCAGCCACCGCGTGATCTTCCACGGGCGCCGGGTGTGCCACGCGAAGAAGGCCGCCTGCGGCGCCTGCGGGCTGGCCCGCTGGTGCCCCTCCTACGGCATCGGCCCGACCGACCCCGAGGCCGCCGTGAAGCTGGTGAAGACCCCGGCCGCCTCGGACACCGAATGAGGACCGTGTCGAGGGTGCGGCTGGCGGGGGCCGGCCTCGCCACCCTCGCCGTCCTCGCCGGGTGCACCGCGGACGGCGACGACGAGCCCGCGCCCGGCCCGCGCGGCTTCCCGGCCGACACGGTCCTCGGCGCCTGCGCCGAGCAGCCCGACCGCGCGGCCGCGGGCGCGCAGACGCTGCCGGACCTGGCGTTCGACTGCCCCGGCGGGGGCACCCTCGACCTCGGCCGGGCGCCCGGCGTGCCCACCGTGGTCAACCTGTGGGCCAGCTGGTGCGGGCCCTGCCGCGAGGAGCTGCCGCTGATGCAGGGGCTGGCGGACCGGGCCGGGGACCGGCTGGGCGTCGTCGGCGTCATCAGCCGGGACGGCGCGCCGCAGGCGGAGTCCTTCGCCGAGGAGGCCGAGGCCTCCTTCCCGGCCGCGTTCGACGGCGACGGCGACCTGATGGCCGAGCTCGGCCTCGGCGCGCTGCCCTACACCTACTTCCTGGACGCCGACGGCGGCGTCGCGTTCGTGCAGGTCGGGCCGGTCGACTCGGTCGACGAGCTGGCCGCCCTGGCCGCCGAGCACCTCGGGGTGCAGGTGTGAGCGCGGCCGCCGCCGACGCCGAGCTGCCGGAGTTCCTCCAGCGGCTGCTCGACCGCGCCGACGACCTGCCGCTGCGCCACCGCATGCAGGAGCGGACGGCCACCGCGCGCCGCTCCGCCGTCCTCGTGCTGTTCGGGGAGGGGCCGCACGGCCCCGACGTGCTGCTGATCGAGAAGTCCGCGCACCTGCGCACGCACGCCGGCCAGCCGGCCTTCCCGGGCGGCGGCGTCGACCCGGGCGACGACTACCCGGTGGGCACCGCGCTGCGCGAGGCCGAGGAGGAGGCCGGGGTCGACCCCGACGGCGTCCGCGTGCTCGGGACGCTGCCGGAGCTGTTCCTCGGCCCGTCGGACAACCTCGTCGTCCCGGTCGTGGCCTGGTGGGAGGAGCCGTCGGAGGTCGTCGTCGCCGACCCGCGGGAGGTCGCCCGGGTCGCCCGGGTGCCGCTCGCCGACCTCGCCGACCCGGCCAACCGGTACCGGCTCAAGCACCCGTCGGGGTTCCTCGGGCCCGCGTTCGCCGTCGCGGGCATGGAGGTGTGGGGGTTCACCGCCGGCGTGCTCGACGCCATCCTCGAGGCGGCCGGGCTGGCGCGGCCCTGGAACACCCGCGACGTGCGGCCGATGGACCCGGACGTGGCGCGGCCCGGCCGGCTGCCCGGTGCCGTCGACGAGGGCGGCACCGAGGACGCCGCCGCGCCGACGGTGGCCGATCCCGGGCCAGGCGGGCCCGCGGCGCGTACGGTTCGCGGGCGATGACCGGTAGAAGGACCTCCGTGCCCCCCACCGCTCGCAAGCTCGCGGCGGGTCCCTGCACGAAGGCCGCTGCGGTCGCTGCCGGAGTGGTCCTCGTGCTGGCCGGCTGCGGCGGGGACGACGGCGGCGGGGACGGCGGTGGCGGCGCGGCGTCGTCGTCCGGCGGCGACGCGGCCCTCGGGACGGTGACGACGGCGCCCGACGGCGTCCAGGAGGTCACCATCGAGACCCCGGACGACTACGTCTTCGTGCCCGACGCCTTCACGGTCGCGCCCGGCCCGGTCCGGCTGACGGTGCGCAACACCGCCGAGCAGATGGTGCACAACTTCCGGTTCACGCCCGACACGGGTCCGGCGGCGATCGACGCGGGCATCGACCTGCTGCAGCCGGGGGAGAGCGACACCATCGAGTTCGAGGTCCAGGCGCCGGGCGACTACCCCTTCGACTGCAGCTTCCACCTGCAGGTGGGGCAGGTCGGCACGATGACGGTCGCGCCGGCGGGCTGAGCCGTGTCCCTCGTCGACCTCGTCGTCATCGTCCTGGCGCTGGCCTTCGCGTTCTCCGGTTTCCGGCAGGGGCTGCTGGTGTCGGCGGCGTCGTTCCTCGGCTTCTTCGGCGGCGCGGTCGTGGGGGCGCAGCTGTCGGGGGCGGTGGCCGACAGCGTCGACGCCTCGCCGGTGGCGCGGGTGTTCGCCGCGCTGGTCGTCGTCCTCGCCGGGGCGCTGCTCGGGCAGCTGCTGGCCGGCGCGATCGGGCGGGCCGTGCGCAGCCGGGTCACCTGGGAGCCGGCGAAGGTCGTGGACTCGGTCGCGGGGGCGGCGCTGTCGGCGGTCGCGGTGCTGCTCGTGGCCTGGATGGTCGCCACCCCGCTGGCCACCGCACCGTTCCCCGAGGTCGCCAGCCAGGTGCGGCAGTCGGCGCTGGTGCGCGCCGTCGACGCCAGCGTGCCCGACGGCGTGCGGGCCGTCTACGACCAGCTGCGGGAGGCGATCGAGCGGCGCGGGCTGCCCGACGTCCTGGACCCGCTGACCCCCACCGAGGTGCGCGACGTCCCGGCGCCGGACCCGGCGCTGGCGGCGAGCCCCGTGGTCGCCAGCGTGCAGGGCTCCGTGGTGCAGATCCGCGGGGTGGCGGGCTCGTGCTCCCGGCAGATCGACGGCTCGGGCTTCGTGTACGCCCCGGGTCGGGTGATGACCAACGCGCACGTGCTGGCCGGCGTCAACGAGCCGGTGGTCACCGCCGAGGGCGAGGAGTACGAGGCGACGCCCGTGTACGTGGACCCGGAGGTCGACGTCGCCGTGCTCGCCGTCCCGGGGCTGCCGCAGGTGCCGCTGGACTTCGCGCCGGAGCCGGTCGACTTCGGCGCCGACGCGATCATCATGGGCTACCCGGGCGGCGGCGGGCTGTTCGTCGGGCCGGCGCGGGTCCGCGACCGCGGGGAGATCAGCGGGCCGGACTTCCGCGACCAGCAGACCGTCCGGCGCGACGTCTACGCCCTCTACGGCGAGGTGCGGGCCGGCAACTCCGGCGGGCCGCTGTTCGACGGCACCGGCCAGGTGCTCGGCGTCGTCTTCGCCTCGGCGATCACCGACCCGACGACCGGCTACGCGCTGACCGCCCAGCAGGTGTCCACGGCCGCGGAGACCGGCCGCACCGCGACGGCCCCGGTCGACACCGGCCCCTGCGAGTGAGGCGCCCCGCCCGGCGGCGGGTCAGGTCGCCCAGGAGGTGAGCGCCTCGGTCACCGCGTCGGGCGCCTCCTCCTGCGGGAAGTGGCCGACCCCGGCCAGCGTGCGCAGCTCGTAGGGGCCGGCGACGTAGCGGCCCGAGCCGGCCGCGGTCGCGGGCAGCACGCAGGTGTCGGCGTCGCCGTGCAGCTGCAGGGTGGGCGCGGTGATCGGCGCGGACATCCGCCGGGCATAGCGCAGCCCGTCGGGCCGCAGCTGGGAGCGGCCGGCCCACCGGAAGTACTCCATCGAGCCGTACGCCGCCTGCGGGATCCGCGTCGCCGCGCGGTACCGGTCCACGGCCTCGGCGAAGCCGGCGGTGTACGTCCAGGCGGGCCCGGACCAGCGGCGGAGCAGGTCGGCGACCGGGTCGTCGTCCGCGCGGGTCAGCCGCCGCTCGGGCAGCCGTGGCAGCTGCGCACCGAGGAAGTACCGGAAGGCCCGCCGCTGCGCCGGGTCGGCCATCCCGGCGCGCAACCGCCGCGGGTGGGCCATGGAGAGGACGACGAGCCGGCGCACGCTGCGCGGGTGCAGTGCGGCGACGGTCCAGGCGACCAGCGCGCCCCAGTCGTGGCCGACCAGCACCGCGTCCCGCTCGCCGAGCGCGCGGACCAGCGCGGCGACGTCGGCGGCCGCGGTGGGCAGGTCGTAGCCGCGCGGCGGCTTGTCGCTGGCGCCGTACCCGCGCAGGTCCGGGGCGACGGCGTGCAGGCCGGCCGCCGCCAGCGCGGGCAGCTGGGCGCGCCAGGTCCACCAGAACTGCGGGAAGCCGTGCAGCAGCACCACCAGCGGCCCCTCGCCGGCCTCGGCGACGTGCATCCGGACGCCGTTGGCCGACAGGTCCCGGTGCGTCCACGGGCCGGGCAGCAGGACGCTGGTGGCGTCGGGTGGCTCCTCGGTCGAGAGGGTCACCGCGCGCGGGTCAGACCAGGTAGGTGTCGGGGTCGCGCTTGGTCACCTGGCCGCCGGGGGAGATGACCGGCAGGTCGCGACGTCGCTGGCCCGGGGCCTCGCGGTGCATGACCTCCGGCAGCTCCTTGAGCGACTCCAGCGTCCGCTCCGGCTTGTCGATCCTCTTCATGGTCCGGCGGCCGAACAGCGCGGCGGCGGCCGCGACGACCACCAGCAGGAACCAGACGATCAGGTAGGAGATCCAGCGCTCCAGCCCCAGCCAGGTGATGAACTCGGCCAGGGCGATGAAGAAGAAGAAGCCGGAGAAGGCGAGCACCACGCCGGCGGCGCCGAACGCCCCGACGCCGATCCCGGCCTTCTTCGCCGACTTGCCCATCTCGGCCTTGGCCAGCTCGATCTCGCTGCGGATTAGCGTGGAGACGTCGGCCATCGCGCTCTGCACGAGGACGCCGATCGAGGGCTCCTCGGCGCCGGCGGGCGGGGTCGTGGATGCGCTGTGGGCCACGCGGGGCTCCTCCTCGGTCGGGCGGCGGCGCGCTGGCCACCACGGTCTCTGGTCGTGATCGTGCCGGATGCCCGCCGTGCCCGCGTCCCGGTGTCCCCTGATCGGAGTCGCTGGGTGACGGAGACCGTCACCCGGCGACCCCGACGACCTCGATCGGGGTGATGTCCTCGCCGGCGGGGAGGTCGAAGCCCCACACCTGGGCGTAGAAGGACAGCTCGCCGTCCAGCGCGGCGCGGATGTTCTCCGCCCGGCGGAACCCGTGCTGCTCCCCGGGGAACAGCAGGTAGGCGTGCGGCACGCCGCGCTCGCGCAGCGCCGCGACGATCGACTCGGCCTGCTCCAGCGGGACGACCCGGTCCTCCTCGCCCTGGAACACCGCCAGCGGGGTGTCGAGCGTGCCGACGTGCGTCAGCGGGGACCGCTCCTCGTACACGTCGGCGCGCTCGGGCCACGGCGCGACCAGCCCGTCGAGGTAGCGGGACTCGAACTTGTGCGTGTCCCGCGCCAGCGCCCCCAGGTCGGCGACGCCGAAGTGGCTGGCCCCGGCGGTGAACGTGCCCGGCCGCATCGCCAGCGCGGCCAGCGTGGTGAACCCGCCCGCCGAGCCGCCGCGGATCGCCATCCGCGCCGGGTCCACCCGGCACGCGGTTGCGCGTTCCTCCGATGCCAGGTGCCGGGCGCAGGCGATGACGTCGTCGAGGTCGACCACGCCCCAGCGGCCCTGCAGCGCGTCGCGGTAGCGCCGCCCGTAGCCGGCCGAGCCGCGGTAGTCGACGTCGGCCACGCAGAACCCACGCGAGGTCCAGTACTGCACCTCGACGTTGAGCACCGGCAGCGCCGCCGCCGTCGGCCCGCCGTGCACCACGACCAGCAGCGGCGGCAGCTCGCCCTCGGGGGCCCGGACGTCGGGGTTGGTCGGCGGGTAGACCAGCGCGTGGGCCGTGCCGATGCCGGTGCCGCCGTCCGGGGTCGGGAAGGAGACGCGCTCGGGCCGGGAGAACCAGGCCGGGTCCAGGCCGAGGTCGCGGGCCGGCCGCAGCACCTCGGCCGCGCCGCCGTCCACCGGCACCCGCAGCACCACCGGTTCCGCCGCCGGCCCGCCCGCCCCGCACACCACCGCCTCGCCGTCGGCGGTCAGCGAGCGGAAGACGACGGACCCGGGGGTGTCCAGCGCGCGGAGCTCCCCGGACGGCTCCCGGACGGTCAGCCGCTCGCCGCCCTCCCCGCCGACGGGGACGACCAGCCGACCCCCGGGCAGCAGCGCCAGCCGGCTCGCGCCGAACTGCCACTGCGGCCCGGCCAGGTCCGTCCCCAGGTCGAGCACCTCCTCCACCGCGCCGCCGGGCCGGCGGCGGTACAGCGACCAGTGGTCGGAGCGGTCGCAGAAGAACAGCAGCGACCCGTCGGGCTCCCACACCGGCTGCACCACCGACTCGCCGGGACCGCCGGCGACGACCACCTCGCCCTCGGCGGAGCGGACGACGAGCTGCGCGGCGTCCCACGGCATCATCGGGTGGTCCCACTGCAGCCACGCGAGCGAGCCGCCCGGCCCCGGCCGCGGGTCGGAGACGAAGTCCGGGCCGGTGACCAGCTCCTCGACCGTGCCGTCGTCGGCGACCCGCACGACCTCGTTCACGACGTCGGCCGCGGCGCCCGACGGCGCGTGGGTCTCCCGGACGGCGAGCACCCCGCCGGGGACGACGCGCAGGTCGGCGAACCGCACCCCGGACGGGATCGCCGGCTCGGGCGTGACCGCGACCGGCTGCGCGTCGCCCGGGGCCAGCCGGTACAGCCGCTGGTCGGCGAACTCGGTGAACCACAGGACGCCGTCGGCGACCGTCCACGCCCCGCCGCCGTACTCGTGCACGCGGGTCCGGGCGTTCCACGGCGGCGGCAGCACGTCGGTGACGGTGCCGTCGGGGGAGCGGCGGACCACGGCCGAGCGGCCGGCCTCCTGCGGGCGTGACTCCGCCCACCACACGTCCTCGCCGTCGACGACGACCTCGCCCAGCCGCGCGGCTGCCCGGACCACGAGCGCCGAGGTGATCGGGGTGGGCCAGCTGCCGTGCGGGACCGGTGCGGCGTGCGTCATGGGCCGACCGTATGCGGGGGACACGTCCGTCCGCCTGCCCGGACCGGGCAGCCCGCGGGCTTACCGTCTGACACATGCCTGCGCGCGGAACGACGACCCGCCCCGCGGCCGGTCGGGGTTCTGCCCGCGGCCGGTCGGGGTCCACGGCGAGCCGCAAGCGGCCGCCGGCCAAGGGAGGCCGCAAGCCGGCTGCCCGCACGACCACCGCCCGCAAGCCCCCGGCCCGGCAGTCGTCGGGCCCGGGCGCGGCCGCCTCGATGTGGCGCGTGGTCAGCGGCGGCTGGTCGCTGCTGGCCCGCGGCGCCGGCGGCCTGGCCCGCTCGGTCGCCCGCCCGGAGGAGACCGAGCCGCTGGCCCCCGAGCACCGCCGCGACGGCGTCGGCCTGGCCGTGCTGGGCCTCGCCGTCGTCCTGGGGGCGGCGGCGTGGAGCGACGGCATCGGCCCGGTGGGCACCGGGCTGGCCGACGGCGTCTCGTTCCTCGTCGGCGTGCTCGTGCTGGTCCTGCCCGTCGTCCTGCTCCTCGCCGCGTGGCGGCTGCTGCGCCGCGGGCCCCGGCCCGAGGCCCGCGGCCGGCTGCTCATCGGCTGGGCCTGCGCGCTGTTCTCCGTCGTCGGCATCGCGCACGTCGTCGCGCTGGACGCCGACATGGCGGCGACCGACCCCGGCTCGGGCGGCCTGCTCGGCTGGGCCATCGGGACGCCGCTGGCCGCCGGCGTGGGCCGCGTCGTCGCCGTCGTCCTGCTCGTGCTGCTCGCCGTCTTCGGGCTGCTGGTCATCACCGCCACCCCGGTCCACCAGGTGCCCGAGCGGCTGCGCGGCTGGCTGGACCGGGTCCTGGGCCGCGAGGACTACGACGAGGACGAGGACTGGGACGACGAGGAGGACCACGACGAGGACGAGGCGGCCGAGGCCGAGCCGCCGCGCCGCCGCGGCCGCAAGGCCGCGCTCGCCGAGGACCTGCTGACCACCGGCCCCATCGACCACGGCGCCTACGCCGAGGCGCCGGAGGCCACCCGCACCACCGAGCCGGAGCACACGACGCTGCCGCCGCTCCCGCCGGTGCCCGCGCCGGTCGCGCGGCCCAAGGTGGTCGACCGCACCGCGCCGCCGGAGGACCTGCCGCCCATCGAGGAGGCGCAGCAGCTGGTCATCGAGCCGGTGGAGGGCGACTACGCGCTGCCCTCGCTGTCGCTGCTGCGGCCCGGCACGCCGCCGCGGGCCCGCTCGCAGGCCAACGACGCCGCCATCGAGGCCATCGCCGGCGTGCTCGAGCAGTTCAACATCGACGCCGCCGTCACCGGCTTCACCCGCGGCCCGACGGTCACCCGCTACGAGGTCGAGCTCGGGCCGGCGGTCAAGGTCGAGAAGATCACCGCGCTGACCCGCAACCTGGCCTACGCCGTCGCCAACGACAACATCCGGATCCTCGCGCCCATCCCGGGCAAGTCGGCCGTCGGCATCGAGGTGCCCAACACCGACCGCGAGACCGTCAGCCTCGGCGACGTCATGCGCTCCAACGCCGCCAAGCAGGACCCGCACCCGATGCTGGTCGGCCTCGGCAAGGACATCGAGGGCGGCTTCGTCTGCGCCAACCTGGCGAAGATGCCGCACCTGCTGGTCGCCGGCGCCACCGGCGCCGGCAAGTCCAGCTGCATCAACTCGCTGCTGACCTCGCTGCTGCTGCGCGCCTCGCCGGACCAGCTCCGGATGATCCTGGTCGACCCCAAGATGGTCGAGCTGACGCCCTACGACGGCATCCCGCACCTGATCACGCCGATCATCACCGACCCCAAGAAGGCCGCGACCGCGCTGGCCTGGCTGGTCGAGGAGATGGAGCAGCGCTACCAGGACATGCGGGCCTCCGGCGTCCGGCACATCGACGACTTCAACCGCAAGGTCGAGCGGGGGGAGATCACCGCCCCGCCCGGCAGCGAGCGCGTCTACCGGCCCTACCCCTACATCCTGGCGATCGTCGACGAGCTGGCCGACCTGATGATGGTCGCCCCGCGCGACGTCGAGGAGTCGATCGTCCGCATCACGCAGAAGGCGCGTGCCGCCGGCATCCACCTGGTGCTCGCCACGCAGCGGCCCTCGGTCGACGTCGTCACCGGTCTGATCAAGGCCAACGTGCCCTCGCGGCTGGCGTTCTCCACCTCCAGCCAGACCGACAGCCGGGTCATCCTCGACCAGCCGGGCGCGGAGAAGCTGATCGGCATGGGCGACGCCCTGTTCATGCCCATCGGCGCGGGCAAGCCGGTGCGCGTGCAGGGCGCCTACGTCTCCGACGCCGAGATCGAGGCGGTCGTCGAGTTCACCAAGCGCCAGGCCGAGCCGGAGTACCGCGAGGAGGTCTTCACCGCCGCGGCCGGCGAGAAGAAGGAGATCGACGAGGACATCGGCGGCGACCTGGAGCTGCTGGTCCAGGCCGTCGAGCTCGTGGTCACCAGCCAGTTCGGCTCGACGTCGATGCTGCAGCGCAAGCTGCGGGTCGGCTTCGCCAAGGCCGGCCGGCTCATGGACCTCATGGAGACCCGCGGCATCGTGGGGCCGTCCGAGGGCTCCAAGGCGCGCGACGTGCTGGTCAAGCCCGACGAGCTCGAGGGCACGCTGTTCCTCCTGCGCAACGGCGGGGGAGCGGAGGGCTGAGCGGAGGGGCGGGCGTCACCCTCCGTCGCCCGACGGGCGTGCGGGCGGCGACTACGATGGCCCGGTGACGCCTCCGCCCGACCCTGCCCGCACGGTGGCGGTGGTGACCCTCGGTTGCGCCCGCAACGAGGTCGACTCCGAGGAACTCGCCGGCCGGCTGGCCGCCGACGGCTACCGGCTCGTCGACGACGCCGACGGCGCCGACGCCGTCCTCGTGAACACCTGCGGCTTCATCGAGTCGGCCAAGAAGGACTCGGTCGACGCGATCCTCGCCGCCACCGACTCCGGCGCCGAGGTCATCGCCGTCGGCTGCATGGCCGAGCGCTACGGCTCCGAGCTCGCCGGCGCGCTGCCCGAGGCCACCGTCCTGGGCTTCGACGACTACGCGGCCATCGGCGACCGGCTCGACGACGTGCTCGCCGGCCGCCCGCTGGTGCCGCACACGCCGCGGGACCGGCGGACGCTGCTGCCGATCAGTCCCGTGGACCGCACCGCCGCGGTGGCGGCGGCGGACGCGCCGGCGATCCCCGGCCACGCCTGGCTGCAGCGCAAGCGGTTGACGTCCGGCCCCTCGGCCGCGCTGAAGCTCGCGTCGGGCTGCGACCGCCGCTGCGCCTTCTGCGCCATCCCGGCCTTCCGCGGCGCGTTCGTCTCCCGCCCGCCGGCCGAGGTCCTCGACGAGGCCCGCTGGCTGGCCGGCCAGGGCGTCACCGAGCTCGTGCTGGTCAGCGAGAACAACACCTCCTACGGCAAGGACCTCGGCGACCTGCGCCTCCTGGAGGAGCTGCTGCCGCAGGTCGCCGCGATCGAGGGGATCGCCCGGATCCGGGTGGCCTACCTGCAGCCGGCCGAGCTGCGGCCCGGCCTGGTCGAAGTCATCGCCGGGACCGACGGCGTCGCGCCGTACTTCGACCTCTCGTTCCAGCACTCGTCGCCGTCCCTGCTGCGCCGCATGCGGCGCTTCGGCGGGACCGAGGACTTCCTGCGGCTGGTCGAGCGGGCCCGTGAGCTGGCGCCGACGGCGGGCTTCCGCACCAACGTCATCCTCGGCTTCCCGGGCGAGACCGAGGACGACGTCGCCGAGCTCGAGCGCTTCCTCGTCGAGGCGCGCCTGGACGCGGTCGGCGTCTTCGGCTACTCCGACGAGGAGGGCACCGAGGCCGTCGGGCTGCCCGGGAAGCTCGAGCAGCACGAGATCGACGCCCGCGTCCGGCGGATCACCGACCTCGTCGAGGAGCTGACCGCGCAGCGCGCCGAGGACCGCCTCGGCGAGCGGGTGGAGGTGCTGCTCACCGAGGACCTCTCCGCCACCGACGGCCCCGGGGTCTGGCTCGGCCACGCCGCGCACCAGGACCCGGAGGCCGACGGGACGACGACGGTCACCGGCGTGCCCGCCGGCGCCGTCGCCGGCCGGGTCGTGCCCGCCGAGGTCGTCGGCACCGAGGGCGTCGACCTGGTCGCCGCCGCGGTGGTGCCCGCCCTCGCCGAGGCGGGACGCTGAGCGCCGTGAGCGACGTCGCCCCCGACCCGGCCGCCACTCCGGTCCAGTCGGTGCGGCTGGTCAACCTGCCCAACGCGCTCACGGTGCT
Organism: Blastococcus sp. SYSU D00868; assembly: GCF_054050575.1. NCBI lineage: Bacteria > Bacillati > Actinomycetota > Actinomycetes > Geodermatophilales > Geodermatophilaceae > Blastococcus > Blastococcus sp. SYSU D00868. The sequence goes on along the minus strand of NZ_JBJGZO010000003.1, from coordinate 44,367 downwards.
GCGGCTGGCCGTGGTGCCGGTCTTCGCGGTGCTGCTGCTGACCGACGACGGGCTCGACGACACGCAGCGGCTGTGGGCGACCGTCTTCTTCGGGGCCGCGATCATCACCGACCGCTACGACGGCCTGATCGCGCGGCGGACCGGCCAGGTGACCGAGTTCGGCAAGCTCGCCGACCCGATCGCCGACAAGGCGCTCACCGGGACCGCGCTGATCGGCCTGTCGGTCCTCGCACTGCTGCCGTGGTGGGTGACCGTCGCGATCCTGGTCCGCGAGGTCGGGGTGACCCTGCTGCGGTTCTGGGTGATCCGGCACGGCGTGATCGCGGCCAGCCGCGGCGGCAAGGCCAAGACCGTCGTCCAGGCGCTGGCCATCGGGCTGTACATCCTCCCGCTGACCGGCGTGCTGGCCTCGGCCCGCTGGTGGGTGATGGCCGCGGCGCTGGTCCTCACCCTGGTGACGGGCTTCGACTACGTCGTCCGCGCGCTCACGCTGCGCCGGACCAGTGCCCGCGCGATGCGGGCGGCTGCCGAGCGCCGGGCCGCGGCCGCCGGCGAGCCCGGCGAGCGCACCGACACCGCCGCCTGATCGCGGGCGCCGCCGGGAAGGGCGGGCCCCACCTCGGCGTTACGCCATGAGCGGACGCGGTGGGGATCGGCGGGCTCCGGTCCAGGCCGCCGCGTACCGTGAGCGCACGGCGCCCCGAGGGGCGCCGCCGCTTCCGCACAGGCAGGACAGGAGACGGCCATGACGCTGTTGCGCACCCAGCTGGGGACCACCCTGCGCGGGCACCGGCTGCGGCAGCGGCGCACGCTGCGCGACGTCTCCGGTGCCGCCCGCGTCAGCCTGGGCTACCTCTCCGAGGTCGAGCGCGGCCAGAAGGAGGCCTCCTCCGAGCTGCTCGCCTCCATCTGCGACGCCCTCGACCTGGAGCTCGCCGACCTGCTGGCCGAGGTGAGTCTCGAGCTGCGCGGCGCCGACGGCGGCCTGCGCCCCGTGCCGCCCGCCGCCGCGGGCGCCCGCCCCACCCCAGAGGCCGACCGGCCCGCCGAGGCCCCGGCCGCCGAGCCGGCGCTGGCGCTGGTCGGGGCCGGCCAGGGCGCGCCGGCCCGCGCGGCCCTGCGCCGCGGCGAGGCGGTCTCGCTCGCCGCGTGACCGGGTGACCCCCGCGCCGGGCCCGCGGGCGGGCATGAGCCGCACCCGCGCCGGCCTGCTGCGCGGCGCGGCCACGGCGTTCGCCGCGACCGGCCTGCGCGACACCACGATGCAGGCGATCGCCGCGGCCGCCGGGGTGGCGAAGGCGACGCTGTACAACCACTTCCGCACCAAGGACGACGTCGTCCGCGCCCTGCTGGCGGCCGAGCTGGGCGCCCTCGCGGACGAGGCCGCCGCGCTGCCCCCGGTCGAGGCGCTGGTGCTGCTCGCCGACGCGGTCGCCGAGCACCCGGTGCTGCGCACCCTGGCCGGCACCGACCCCGGCCCGCTGGTCGCGCTGCTGGGCGCCGACCCGCAGCGGTGGGCCGAGATGACCGCCCTGCTGGCGGAGGTGCTGCGGGCGGACGCGGACGGCGCCGAGGCGGCCGGCCGCTGGCTGCTCGGGCTCGCGCTCCAGCCGGCCGACCCGCCGGCCCGCCGCCGGCAGGCCCGCCGGCTGGTCGCCGTCCTCGGGACCGCCGAGGCGCCGGCCGGCTGACCGGCCGCCCGGGGGCCGGGGGGAGGCGGCCGGGCGGTCGCCGTGCCAAGGTGGGGCATCGCCGTGCGCAACGGAGCGGCACGGCGCGCCGGCCCTGCGGAGCACGCGTTGCGGTACCTCTTCCGACCCCCGGCCACGGACGGCGCGGCCCTGCTCGCCCTGCCCTGGCACCAGCCGCTGGAGGAGTGGGACCCCGAGCTGACGCTCGACGTCCCGCAGCGGGGCATCTCGCGGCACGTCGTCCGCTTCGTCGCCGCCGAGGGCCGGGTCTACGCGCTCAAGGAGATCGCCGAGCCGCTGGCCCGGCACGAGTACGCGCTGCTGGGCGAGTTCGAGGAGGAGGGGCTGCCCTCCGTCTCGGTGCTCGGCATCTGCGTGGACCGGCCCCACGACCAGCAGGCCATCCTGGTCACCCGCTACCTCGAGTACTCGATGTCCTACCGGTACCTGTTCTCCCGGCCCGCCGGGGACCACTCCGCCGAGCAGCTGCTGGACACGATGGTCGTGCTGCTGGTCCGGCTGCACCTGGCGGGCATCTTCTGGGGCGACTGCTCGCTGTCCAACACGCTGTTCCGGCTCGACGCCGGGACGCTCGCGGCCTACCTGGTCGACGCGGAGACCGCCGACCGGCACCCCAGCCTCTCCGCCGGCCGCCGGCTCTACGACGTGGAGCTCGCCCGCGAGCGCGTCGGGGCCGAGCTCATGGACCTGCAGGCCGGGGGCCTGCTGCCCGACGGCATCGACCCGATCGAGGTCGCCGACGACCTGCCCCGCCGCTACGCCGCGCTGTGGGACGAGGTGACCCACGAGGAGGTCTTCCACCGCGACGACCAGCGCTACCGCGTCGCCGAGCGCCTCCAGCGGCTCAACGACCTCGGCTTCGACGTCGGCGAGGTGGAGCTGGTCGACGGCCCGGACGGCGGCGTCCGGCTGCGGGTGGAGACGCGGGTCGCCGAGCCGGGTGGCAACCGCCGGGAGCTGTTCCGCCTCACCGGCCTGGAGGTGCAGGAGCGCCAGGCGCGGCGGCTGCTCAACGACCTGCGCGCCTACCGCGCCTGGCTGGAGCAGAAGACCGGCGGGCCGGTGCCGGAGACCGTCGCCGCGTACCGCTGGCTGGTCGAGGTCTACCAGCCCGTCGTCGACGCGCTGCCGCCCGAGCTGGCCGGCCGGCTCGCGCCGGCCGAGGTCTTCCACGAGGTGCTGGAGCACCGCTGGTTCCTGTCCGAGCGCGCCGGCCGCGACGTCGGCACCACCCGGGCGGCGCGGTCGTACTACAGCACCGTGCTGCCGCGGATGCCGGAGGAGCTGACGACGCCGTCGGTCATCGTCAACCGCCCCTGACCTCCGGCCTTGTGCCGATCACGAGCCGGTGTCGACCGACTTGCGCCCTCTTGTGAGCGGGGCCACGGTACGAGGACGGTGATCGACGCAGCTCGCCGAGATGGAGGCGATGTGGGGATGCCCAAGGGGACACGGAGACGGCTGGGCGGCGGTGCGGCGGCACTGGTGCTGGCCTCCACGCTCGCGGCGTGCGGCGGCGACGAGGGAGGCCCGCCGACACTGATCTGGTACACGAACCCCGACTCCGGCGGCCAGGCCGCCATCGCGGAGCGCTGCTCCGCGGAGTCCGGCGGGGCCTACGAGATCAGCACCGAGGTGCTGCCGCGCCAAGCGGCCGGCCAGCGCGAGCAGCTGGTCCGGCGCCTGGCGGCCGAGGACTCCTCGATCGACATCATGAGCCTCGACCCGCCGTTCATCCCGGAGTTCGCCGAGGCGGGCTTCCTCGCCCCCGTCCCGGAGGACCTCGCCGAGCGGGTCACCGAGGGGGTCGTCGAGAGCGCGATCCAGGGGTCCACCTGGAACGACGAGCTGGTCACGGTGCCGTTCTGGGCCAACACCCAGCTGCTCTGGTACCGGGCGTCCGTCGCCGAGGCCGCCGGCCTCGACACCGACGCCGCGGACACCTGGACCTGGGACGACATCATCGCGGCGGCCCAGAGCCAAGACGTGCTCATCGGCGCCCAGGGCATCCGCGCCGAGTCGCTGACGGTGTGGCTCAACGCCCTCATCGCCTCGGCCGGCGGCTCGATCATCGCGGAGAACTCCGACGACCCCGAGCAGATCCAGCTCGGCCTCACCTCCGACGAGGGGCGCCGCGGTGCCGAGGTGATGCGGGCCGTCGCCGACTCCGGCCAGGTCAGCGCCGCGTTCTCCACGGAGAACGAGGACGCCTCGGCCACCGGCTTCGAGAGCGACCGCGGTGGCTTCATGGTCAACTGGCCGTTCGTCTACGCGCGGGCGCAGTCCGCGGTGGAGGCCGGGACGCTCGACGCGTCGGTCCCGGAGGACTACCGCTGGACGTTCTACCCGCGGGTGGACGCCGACACCGAGCAGGCCCCGCCCTACGGCGGCATCAACCTCGGCATCGGGGCCTACAGCGAGAACGTCGACCTGGCCTACCAGGCGGCCGAGTGCATCGTCTCGGACGAGAACCAGGCCGAGTACATGATCACCAACGGCAACCCGGCCTCGAGCATCGCCGTGTACGACGACCCCGAGGTGCAGGAGGCCTACCCGATGGCCGACACGATCCGGGACTCGCTCGAGCTGGCGGCGCCGCGGCCGCAGACGCCGTACTACAGCGAGGTCTCCGGCGGGCTGCAGCGGGAGTACCACGCTCCGTCCTCGGTGGACCCGCAGTCGACGCCGGACACGGCCACCGAACTCATCGAATCCGTCCTGGCAGGAGACCAGCTGCTATGACCCAGACGACGCTCCCCCCGGTCGAGAAGACACCACCCGTCTCGGCACCGCGCGGGGCGCTGAGCGACCGGTCGCGGGCCGAGCGCAAGCTCGGCTGGATGCTGGCCGGCCCGGCGTTCTTCGTGATGCTGGCCGTGACCGCCTACCCGATCCTGCAGGCGGTCTACGACTCGCTGTTCCAGTACCGGCTCACCGACCCCGACAACAAGGCGTTCAACGGCCTGTCCAACTACTGGGTCGTCCTCAGCGACTCGCTGTGGTGGACGGCGCTGGGCGTCACGCTGCTCATCACGGTGATCACGGTCCTGGTGGAGCTCATCCTCGGCTTCGCCCTGGCCATGGTCATGGCGAAGATGCTGCGGTCCCTGCGGCCGGTCGTGCGGGCCGCGATCCTCATCCCGTACGCGGTCATCACCGTCGTGTCGGCGTTCGCCTGGCAGTTCGCCTTCGACATCGACACCGGGTTCGTCAACAGCTGGTTCGCCTGGATACCCGGGGTCTCCGGTGACACGGACTGGTTCGGCAGCACCGGCTCCTCGCTGTTCGTCATCTGCCTGGCCGAGATCTGGAAGACGACGCCGTTCATCTCGCTGCTGCTGCTCGCCGGCCTGGCACAGGTCCCGGAGGTGCTGCAGGAGGCGGCGAAGGTCGACGGCGCGACGTGGTGGCAACGGTTGTGGCGGGTGACCCTGCCGAACATGAAGGCGGCGATCATGGTCGCCCTGCTGTTCCGCACCCTGGACGCGTTCCGTGTCTTCGACAGCATCTTCATCATGACCGCCGGGGCCAACAACACCGAGTCGGTGTCATTCCTGGCCTACCGGCAGACGATCTCCCGCCTGGAGATCGGGCTGGGCTCGGCGGTCTCGGTGCTGCTGTTCATCTGCGTGGTGCTGCTCGCCCTCAGCTTCATCAAGGGCTTCAAGGTCGACCTGTCCCAGGCGAGGGGTGAGTGATGTCCCGCAGAGAGAGAACGTGGTGGATCGTCGGCGGGATCGCGATCATCGTCTACTGCCTGTTCCCGATCGCCTGGATCGTCTCCGTCTCCTTCAAGGCGCCGTCCGACCTGGCCAACGGGCAGTTCCTCCCGTCGGACCCCAGCTGGGAGAACTACAGCCAGATCCTCACCGGTGACGCGAGCGACCTGTTCCTGCCGGCGCTGCGGAACAGCTTCGGCATCTGCCTGATCGCCACGGCGATCTCGTGCCTGCTGTCGATGTTCGCCGCCTACGCGATCGCGCGGCTGGACTTCCCCGGCAAGAAGCTGATCCTGTCGACCGCACTCGTGGTGGCGATCTTCCCGGTCATCTCGATCGTCACTCCGCTGTTCAACGTCTGGCGGCAGATCGGGCTCTACGACACCTGGATCGGGCTGATCATCCCGTACCTCTCGCTGACCCTGCCCATCTCCATCTGGACCATGTCGGCGTTCTTCCGCGAGATCCCGTGGGAGATGGAGCAGGCGGCCCAGGTCGACGGCGCCACCACCTGGCAGGCGTTCCGGAAGGTCATCGTGCCGCTGGCCGCGCCGGGCGTGTTCACCACGGCGATCATCGCCTTCTTCATCGCCTGGAACGACTTCGTCTACGGCATCTCGCTGACCTCGACCGACGCGGCCCGGCCGGTGCCCGCGGCGCTGGGCCTGTTCTCCGGCGCCTCGCAGTTCGAGGACCCGACCGGTGCGATCGCCGCGGCCGCGGTCATCGTCACCATCCCGGTCGTCGTCCTGGTCCTGCTCTTCCAGCGGCGCATCGTCGCCGGGCTCACCAACGGCGCGGTCAAGGGGTGACGCGCGCCGTGTCCCTCACCCCCCAGCCCTGCACCCCACCGACCTCCCGAGGGGACGAGAACTGATGGCCTCCATCGAGATGCGCAACATCGTCAAGCAGTACGGCGACGGGTTCCCGGCGGTCAACGACGTCAGCCTGGACATCGCCGACGGCGAGTTCATGATCCTGGTCGGCCCGTCCGGCTGCGGGAAGTCGACGCTGCTCCGGATGATCGTCGGCCTCGAGGACATCACCAGCGGCGACATGATGATCGGCGGCAAGCGGGTCAATGACCTGGCACCGCGCGAGCGGAACCTGTCGATGGTGTTCCAGAACTACGCGCTGTACCCGCACCTGACGGTGTTCGAGAACATCGCGTTCCCGCTGCGGCTGTCCAAGACGCCGGACGACGAGGTCCGCCGTCGCGTCGCCGAGGCCGCCGACGTCCTCGAACTCAAGGACCACCTGGAGCGCAAGCCGGCCAACCTCTCCGGTGGCCAGCGGCAGCGCGTCGCGATGGGGCGGGCGATCGTCCGGCAGGCCGAGGCGTTCCTCTTCGACGAGCCGCTGTCCAACCTCGACGCCAAGCTGCGCGGCCAGATGCGCACGGAGATCTCCCGGCTGCAGCGGCGGCTGGGGATCACCACGGTCTACGTCACCCACGACCAGACCGAGGCGATGACGCTGGGCGACCGGGTCTGCGTGCTGCGCAAGGGCCGCATCCAGCAGGTCGCGTCGCCGCGCGAGCTCTACGAGCAGCCGGTCAACCTGTTCGTCGCCGGCTTCATCGGCTCGCCGCCGATGAACTTCCTGCCGGCCTCGCTGGAGGGCGACAACCGGCTGTCCACCCCGTTCGGGGCGATCGAGCTCGACGAGAAGCGGGCGGCGGCGGTCCGCGGCAAGGGCGACCTGCTGCTGGTCGGCATCCGGCCGGAGTACTTCGAGGACGCCTCGCTGGTCGACGAGGCCAAGCGGCCGCACGGCTCGATCTTCCGGGCCCGCGTCGACGTCACGGAGTGGCTCGGCGACTCGCAGTTCGCCTACATCCCCTACGACGCGCCGGAGCAGATCCGCAACCAGCTGCGCGACCTGTCGCGGGAGCTGGACTCCGAGGAGCTGCGCACGCAGGCGATCGTGTCGATCGACTCGACCAGCCGGATCCGCGAGGGCCGGGAGGCGGAGTTCTGGCTCGACGCCCGCAAGGTGCACGTGTTCGACCCGCAGACCGGCGAGAACCTCACCCGGGACGCCGAGGCCGGCGCCCGGCTCACCGAGATGGCACAGGAGGACCGGGTCGAGCAGGTGCAGGAGGCGCAGGCCAGCGGGCAGACCGTCGGCGGCGGCACCTCCGGCGGCACCTCCGGTGGCACCTCTGGCGGCGGCGCCACCCGGGCCGGCGCGGCCTAGGGGCCGACCGGCGGACGAGGCCGGCGGCCGGCCCGCCCCGGGGGCGGGGCGGGTCAGCCGCGGGCCGCGTCGACCTCGGCGCGGGTCGGCGGGTCGGCGCCCGCCCGCGTGCAGTTGAGCGCGGCGACCAGCGCCGCCTCGTCCACGACCTCGAGCAGGTCGTCGTCGGAGAGCGCGGTGAGCGCGGCGCGCGTCGCCAGCCCGCGGCGCAGCAGGCCGGCGAAGAGGCCGGCGGCCAGCGAGTCCCCGGCGCCCACGGTGTCGACCACGTCCACCCGCGGGATCTCCCGGCGCAGCAGCGACCGTCCCGGCCGCGCGACCCGCAGCGGCTGCCCGCCGTCGGTCATCACCACCAGCGCCGGGCCGTGCTCGGCCCAGGCGGCGGTGGCCCGGTCGAGGTCGTCGACGTCGGGGTGCAGCCAGGCGAAGTCCTCGGCGCTGACCTTCACCAGGTCGGCGTGCGCCAGCAGCCGCTGCAGCCGCCGCCGGACGGCGTCCGGGTCGTTGCCCAGGGACGCACCGACCGGGCCCTCGGCGAGCATCGGGCGGATGTTGGGGTCGACGCTGACCAGCACCCGGCCGCTCACCCGCTCGACGAGGCGGGCGATCGCCTCGCAGCCGGGCGGCGTCCAGCTGGAGATCGAGCCGACGTGCAGGATCGCCGTCGTGTCAGGCAGCGCGGCGGCCAGCTCCTCGTCGGTCCACTGCCAGTCGGCGGCGCCGGCGACGGAGAAGCCGTAGTCGGCCGACCCGTCCGGGCCCAGCCCGACCACGGCGAGGCTGACCGGCTCGGTCGCGGCGACGAAGCGGCCGACGTCGACGCCGGACTGCGCGGCGTGCCGGCGCAGCGGCTCGGCCAGCGGGCCGGTGCCCAGCCGGGCCAGCAGCGTGACGGGCGCGCCCAGCCGGCCGGCCGCGACGGCGACGTTGAGCGCGTTGCCGCCCGGAGCGGCGACGTAGCGTGGCGCGGTGCCGTACGGGCCGGCCCCGGCCTCCGCATCGGGCAGCAGATCGACCACCAGCTCACCGAGCACGGTCAGCTCGGGCACGCCCTCGACCACCGGGCGAGCGTAGCGGCGACCCCGGCGCGGGGCCTCTGGTGGCTACGGTGCGCGCGCACCTGGGACGATGACGGCGACGACGTCCGCCGGGGCCCAGCGGGGGCTCAGCGCGGGGCTGCCGGCGACAGACAGCGGAGGATCCATGCCCAACCCGTTCGTGAAGCTGTGGAAGTACCTGACGGCGTCGGCCAACGCGAAGATCGACGAGAAGGCCGACCCGAAGATCCAGATCGCGCAGGCCATCGAGGCCGAGCAGCAGCGGCACCAGGCGCTGGCCAACCAGGCCGCCGCGGTGCTGGGCAACCAGCGGCAGCTGGAGATGCGGCTGAACCGGCAGCTCGGCGAGGTCGAGAAGTTGCAGGCCTCCGCCCGCCAGGCGCTCGTGCTGTCCGACCAGACCCGGGCCAAGGGCGACGCGGCCAAGGCCGCCGAGTACGAGCAGGCCGCGCAGGCGTTCGCCACCCAGCTGGTCGCCGCCGAGCAGGCGATGGAGGACCTCAAGCGCAGCCACGACGAGGCGCTGCAGGCCGCCGAGCAGGCCCGCGGGGCGGTCGAGCAGAGCCGGATGCGGCTGCAGACCACGCTGGCCGAGCGCACCAAGCTGATGAGCCAGCTCGAGCAGGCCAAGATGCAGGAGCACGTGGCCGACTCGCTGCGGCAGGTCAACGAGCTCTCGGCGCCGGGCAACACCCCGAGCCTGGGCGAGGTCCGCGACAAGATCGAGCGTCGCTACGCCAACGCCCTGGGCCAGGCCGAGCTCGCGCAGACCTCGGTCGAGGGCCGGATGCTCGAGGTGCAGAAGGCGACCCTCGACGTCGCCGGCGCCTCCCGCCTCGACCAGATCCGCGCCTCGATGGGTGGCGGCCCCGCCGCGGTCACCGGCACCTCCGCCGCCGGGGCGATCGAGCAGGGCACCGCGCCGGTGGCCGAGCCGGCCGCGGCCGACCCGGTCGCCCAGCCGGTGGAGCGCCCCGACCAGGCCTGAGGGACGTCGGCCCCGCTGCCGGGGCCCGCCGCGAGCGCGCGAGCGGTGGGGGGCAGCGGGGTCCTTCCTCAGCCGGGGGTGGCCATCGGCCGGGGCCGGCCGGGCTCGCCGGTGCGCGCCGCCGGATCGATGGGGGAGCGGGCCGCCTGGCAGTGCGGGCACCAGTAGGTGACCCGCTCCTGCAGGTCCGGGCCCTGGTCGCCCATGAGGATCGGCGTCCCGCACCGCCGGCAGGGCTTGCCCTTGCGGCCGTACACCCAGTGGTCGAAGCCCTTGCGCAGGTCGCCGGTGGTGCTCTGCTCGGGGTGGTCCCGGTTGGCCAGCATCAGCGTGCGGGCGCGGGTCACCAGCGGCTCGAGCCGGTCGTCGACGTCGGCCACGCGCGCCCACGGGTGCACGCCGACCAGGAACAGCGTCTCGACCTTGTAGAGGTTGCCGGGCCCGCAGAGGTTGCGCTGGTCGAGGATCGCCACCCCCACCTGCTCGTCGGGGTGCGCGCGTAGCCGGCGCAGCGCCTCGTCCAGGTCCCAGTCCGGCCCGAGGACGTCGGGGCCCAGGTGCCCGACCAGCTGGTCCTCGTGCTCGGTGCGGACCATGGTGACGTCGTGCAGCCGGTAGCCGACGCACTCCCACTCGTCGGTGGCCAGGACCGCGCGCACCGAGAACGCCGGGCCGCCGCGCCACTTCGCGCCGGGGCGGTAGACGTGCCAGCTGCCGTCCATCCGGTAGTGGGTGCGCAGCGTCCAGCCGTCGGCGAACCGGATGAGCATGTGCTTGCCGCGGGGCACGACCTCGCGCACCGTCCGCCCGGCGAGGTCGGTCGCGGCCAGCTGGGGCACCCGCAGCTCGCCGCGGCGCAGCGTGGCCCCGCCCAGCGCCTGGTCCATGCGCTTGGCGGCCAGCCAGACGGTGTCTCCCTCGGGCACCTCCCCAGTGTCCCCGTCCGGCACGGCCCGGGCTCGGGCGCGGTGTCCCCGCGCTGCCCGGGGCCGGTGTGAGTCCGCCGACACCGGGATGCGGTCGCTGCCGTCAGTGCGCGTGGTGGTGGTGATGGTGGTGGCCGGCTCCGTGGTCGTGCCGGCGCCGTCTCGCGTCCTCCACGGCCGGCTGCACCCCGGGAGCGACCGAGGCGCCCGCTCCGGCCAGTCGTTCGGCGAAGGCCCGCAGGTCGCGGAGCGTGCGGCACTCCACGACGGTGTCGCAGTGCGCGGCGTACCGGTCGATGTCCGAGTCGCCGGTGCCCCACGACTCCCGTGGCTCGGGGTTCAGCCAGTGCACGGCCCCCGCCTGCCGGCGCACGACGGCGAGGGCCTCGGTCCTCGGGTCGAGGTCGTTGCCGCGCGCGTCCCCGAGCACCAGGACCGTGGTGCGGCGGGTGAGCTGCGGCGCCCACCGCTCGGCGAAACCGGCCAGGGCGTTGCCGTAGTCGCTGCGCCCGTTGAACCCGACGCCGGCGCCGGCCTCGTTGAGCACGTGCGCGATCTCGCTGGGGTCCGCGGCCCCGTCGATCAGGTCGGTGACCTCCTCGATGGTGTCGACGAACGCGAAGCTGCGGATGGAGGTGAACTCCGAGCGCAGCGCGTGGACCAGCTGCAGCGTGAAGGTGGCGAAGGTCGACACCGACCCCGAGATGTCGGCGAGGACGACCAGCTGCGGCTTGGCGGGGTGCGGCCGCCGGAACACCGGCGTCACGGGGACGCCGCCGGTGCTCATGGCGGTGCGCAGGGTCCGCCGGACGTCGAGCGCGCCGTGCTGGTGCTGCCGGCGCCGTTGCGCCAGCCGGGCGGCGAGGGAGCGGGCGAGCGGTCGCAGCGCCTCGCGCATCGCGGCCACGTGCCTCGGCGACGCCCCCAGGAAGGCCATGTTCTCGGGCAGCGGGGTCCGCAGCGTCCTGGCCACGTCCTCCGCCCCCCGGTCGGCCACCAGGCGTCGGCGGATCTCGGTCTCCAGCGCCCGTCCCAGCTCCTGCGCCTGCGCCCTGGCCGCCAGCCGGGCGACCTCGGACGGCACGCGGTCTCCGCCGGCCTGCGGGTCCGCCGCGTGGGCGAGGCGGACGACGATCTCGTTGGAGTCGATCATGCGCAGGGCCCGGTAGAGGTTGTAGCCGACGTCCTGGGGCCGGTCGGGCTTCACGGCGGCGTGCCGGTCGACCACCACGCGGGCGAGGGCCCGCAGCAGGACGGCGTCCTCCTCCCGCAGGCTCCGCACCAGCAGGTCGCGCAGGGCGTCGTCGTCCAGGTGCCGGAGGCCGCCTGCCGGACCGCGCCGCGGCCCCCGGTGGCCGTCTCCGTCCCTGCCGGTCCCGCCGTCGCCGGTCCCCGGATCGGTGCCGTCGTCGGCCCCGGCGGTGGCCCTGTCGATGGCGCGGTCGGGGTCCTCGTCCTCGGCCGCCGGCTCCTGCAGTGCGAAGAACGTGTCGAAGACGGTGTCGTAGGTCGTGAGGTGTCCGGCGTCCTTGATCAGGACCGCGCGCAGTGCGACCCGCACCGCGCCCCGGTCGAGGACGTCGATGCGGGTCATCGCGCGGGCGGCGTCCACGACAGCACTCACCGGGACCGGCACGCCGACCTCGCGCAGCTCGGCGACCAGGCCCTCCACGGCGGTCAGCACGCCGGTCGCCCCGGGGTCGCCACCTCGTCCGGCTTCCTCCGGGCGGTGGCGCCGTGCACGCGCGGGACCGGCGGGAGGTCCGAGCTCACCGGAGCCTCGTGCCAGGGCCGAGCCGGGTCCGCGCCAGCTCGATGTCGCTCTGGTGCTTGAGCAGCACGGACAGGTGCCGCAGCAGCGCCTCGCCGTCGACCTCCGCGACGCCGAGCAGCAGCAGCGTCCGCGCCCAGTCGATCGTCTCCGACACCGAGGGCCGCTTCCTGAGGTCCAACTGGCGCAGGCCGGCGACCGCGTTCGCCACCTGGCGGGCCAGCTCGTCGGAGATCCCCGGCACGCGGGCGAGGACGATCTCCCGCTCCCGCTGGGGTGAGGGGTAGTCGACGTGCAGGAACAGGCAGCGGCGCTTGAGCGCCTCGGACAGCTCGCGGCTGTTGTTCGAGGTCAGGAACACCAGCGGCCGGCGGCGGGCGGTCACCGTGCCGAGCTCGGGGATGGAGACCTGGTAGTCGGAGAGGACCTCCAGCAGGAGCGCCTCGGTCTCGACGTCGAGCCGGTCGACCTCGTCGATCAGCAGGACGACGTCGTCCTCGGCGCGGATGGCCTCGAGCAGCGGCCGGCGCAGCAGGTAGTGCTCGCTGAAGATGTCACCCTCGACGTCGTCCCAGCGCTCGCCGGTCGGCTGCCCGGCGCTACCGGCCTGGATGCGCAGCAACTGCTTGCGGTAGTCCCACTCGTAGAGCGCCTTGGCCTCGTCGAGCCCCTCGTAGCACTGCAGGCGGATCAGCCGGGCGCCAGTGGCGCGGGCGACCGACTTGGCCAGCTCGGTCTTCCCCGTCCCCGCCGGTCCCTCGACGAGGACGGGCTTCTCCAGGGCGGCCGCCAGGTGGACGGTGCCGGCGATCGTCTCGTCCGGCAGGTAGTCGACCGCGCGCAGCGCCTCGGTCACCGCCTCCGGGGTCGCGACCGCCGTGGACGGCTGGACGAACGTCTCCGACATCGGTGCCTCCCGGCCAGGACGGCGCGGCCGTCACCCGTGACCGCCCCGGGGCCGGCCGCCGGCCAAGGTAGCCGACCCGCCGGGGCGGGCACCGGTCCGGACGCCCAGGCCGCGCGGGCGCGGCGGTGAGGCGGCCGGGGACCGGTCGGGCACGTGCGCTGTGAGACCGCCGACACCGGGATGACCACGCCGCGCGTGCGCATTGACCGGGGCGTGCAGGCCCTCGCTCTCCGTTCCCGGCTGGCCCGGACCGACGTCGTCGGGCACCGCCCCGAGCCGGTCACCGTGACGGCGGCCCGCGTGGTGCGGCCGCACCGCCGGCGGGCGTTCGAGGAGTGGGCCGAGGACGTCCTGCGGGTGGCCCACACCTTTCCCGGCAACCTCGGCGGCACGCTGCTGCGGCCGGGGCCGGGCAGCTCGGAGTACCACCTGGTCTACCGCTTCACCGACGACGCCGCCCTCGCCGCGTGGGAGCGCTCCCCGCAGCGGCAGGCCGCGCTGGAGCGGATGCAGGAGATGGTCGACGGCGAGCGCATCTCCCGGGTCGCCGGCCTGGACAGCTTCTTCACCCGCCCGGCCCGGCCCGGCCCGCGCTGGCGGTCGACGGTGCTGACCGTCGTCGCCGTCTTCGCGATCACGCTCGGCTTCCAGCTGCTGGTGGCGCCGCACGTGGCGAGCTGGCCGCTGCCGGCGCGGCTGCTGCTGTCGGCCTGCGTCGTGGTGCTGCTGCTCGGCTACGTCGTCATGCCGGTGCTGACCCGGCTGCTGCGCGGCTGGCTGCAGCCCCCGGCCGACCGCTAGTCAGCCCCGCAGCCGCAGGCCGCGCGGGGTCGCCGCGAAGCCCGCGGCCTGCAGCGCCGCCGACAGCGGGGTGGACTCGTGCACCGACGCCCCGTCGGCCTTCTGCACCACCATCCGGCCCAGCGCCCCGGCCGCGACGGCCCCGGACAGCGCCGTGGCCGCCTCCTTGAGCACCTGCTCCTCCTCGGTCCACGACAGCAGCGTCTTGCCGCCGCGCTCGACGTAGAGGACCAGGTCGCCGTCGACGAGGACGACGAGCGCCCCGGCCTTCCGCCCCGCCCGGTGCCCGCTGCCCCGCTTCGTCGCGGTGCCCTCGCCGATGTCGACCGCGCCCGCCGCGTCGCCGTCGGCCGCCGCGGCGTCCGGCCGGTCGGGCCACGGCAGCGCCGCGCCGTAGACGTTGGCCGGGTCGGTGGCCGCCAGGACGACGGTGCCGGCCGGCGCCCGGTCCGGTGAGGCGAAGCCGCGGAGCCGGTCGACCGAGCCCGGGGTGCCGAACTGGGCGGCGCCGAGGGTCTCGACGAAGTAGCCGCGGCGGGCCCGGCCGTTCTCCTCGAAGGCCCGCAGCACCGGGTACACCGCGGAGAAGCCGCCCGGCACCTGCTCGGCCATGACCGCCCCGCGGGTGAGCACGCCGTGCCGCTCCAGCAGGGCCTCGGCCCGGGCGGTGGTGCGGCGGGTCGGGTCGCCCTCCCGGTCGGGCAGCCGGGACCACCGGCCGGCGACCGTCGGCGGCCCGCTGCGGGTCGGCATGGCGGGCCGGCCCAGCCTCGGGCGGCCGTAGCGGGAGGTGCGGACCCGTGGCGGCGCAGGGGCCTTGCGGTGGGTGCCGGCGCCGGCCAGCCGGGTCCGCAGCGGGGCGAGGGTGTCGTTGGTCAGGTGGCCGGACCACACCAGGTCCCACACGGCGTCGGCCAGCGCGGTGTCGTCGGTGGCGCCGGCGAGGTCGGACAGCCCGCGGAAGAACATGGCCTGCCCGCCGGCCAGGCCGTCGAGCACCGCCGCCCCGTACCCGCCCTCCTCGGGCGGCTCGAGCGCCTCGGGCAGCAGCAGCGGGGCGACGTCGGCGGGGACGAGGCTCACCCAGCCGTCGTTGCCGGGCAGCGCCCCGGCGCCGGCCCACAGCACCTCGCCGGCGCTGGTCAGCTCGTCGAGCATCGCGGGGGAGTAGTCGCGCACCCGGGAGGGCAGCACGAGCGACTCCAGGGCGCTGGCGGGCACCAGCGCCCCGGCGAGCTGCTCGACCACGGCGAGGACGCCGTCGGGCCCGCGCAGCCGGCTGCCGACCGACTGCCAGGCGGGCGTGAACCGGGCGAGCGTGCCGATCGGCACCGGCTCGACCTCCTGGCGGAGCTTGGCCAGGCTGCGCCGGCGGACCGAGCGCAGCACGTCGGCGTCGCACCACTCCTGCCCGGTGCCGCCGGGCCGGAACTCCCCGGTGACCAGCCGGCCGCTGCCGACCAGGCGCTGCAGGGTGGCGGTGACGACGGCGACGCCGAGGCCGAGCCGGCGCGCCACCTCGTCGGGCTGGAAGGGGCCGTGGGTGCGGGCGTAGCGGCCGACGATGTCGCCGAGCGGGTCGGCGACCGGCTCGGTGAACGCCTCCGGCACGCCGACGGGCAGCGCGGTGCCGAGGGCGTCGCGCAGCCGGCCGGCGTCCTCGATGGCGACGTGCCGTTCCTCCCCGGCGATCCGGACGACGATGGCCCGCCGGGAGGCGACCAGCTCCTCGAGCCACTCCGCCGGCACCCCGCGGGCCGCGGCCTCGGCCGGGGTCAGGTCGCCGACGTAGCGGAGCAGGTCGGCGGCGCCGTCGACGTCGCGCGGGTGCCGCGCCGCGGGCAGCCGCTGCAGCTCCGCCTCGACCTCGGTCAGCGCCTCGGCGTCGAGCAGCTCGCGCAGCTCGGAGCGGCCGAGCAGCTCGGCCAGCAGGCCGGTGTCCAGGGCGAGCGCCTGCGCGCGGCGCTCGGCCAGGGGCGCGTCGCCCTCGTAGAGGAACTGCCCGACGTAGCCGAACAGCAGCGACGTGGCGAAGGGCGAGGCGGTCTGCGTCTGCACGTCGACCACCCGGACCCGGCGGGACTGCACGTCGCGCATCAGCTCGACCAGGCCCGGGACGTCGTAGACGTCCTGCAGCACCTCGCGGGCGGCCTCGAGGGTGATCGGGAAGCCGGGGAACTCGCTGGCCACCGACAGCAGTTGGGCGGCGCGCTGGCGCTGCTGCCACAGCGGGGTGCGGCGGCGCGGGTCGCGGCGGGGGAGCAGCAGGGCGCGGGCGGCGCACTCGCGGAAGCGGCTGGCGAACAGTGCCGAGTCCCCGACCTGCGCGGTCACCTCGCGTTCGACGTCGTCCGGGTCCAGCACCGCGAGGTCGGCCTCCGGCGGCTCGCCGGTGGTGTCGGGCAGCCGCAGCACGATGCCGTCGTCGGAGTGCATGGAGGCGACGTCCACCCCGTACCGCTCGCGCAGCCGGGCGGCGAGCACCAGCGCCCAGGGGGCGTTGACCTGCGCGCCGAAGGGGGAGTGCACGACCAGCCGCCAGTCGCCCAGCTCGTCGCGGAAGCGCTCGACGAGCAGGGTGCGGTCGTCGGGCAGGTGGCCGGTGGCCGCCTTCTGCTCGGCCAGGTAGGCCAGCAGGTTGTCCACGCCCCACTCGTCCAGGCCCGCGGCGCGGGCCCGCTCCCGCGCGGCCTCCGGGCCGGCCGAGCCGACCTCGCGCAGGAACGCGCCGAGCGCGCGGCCGAGCTCGAGCGGGCGGCCGGGGGCGTCCCCGTGCCAGAACGGCATCTTCCCGGGCTGGCCCGGGGCGGGGGAGACCAGCACCCGGTCGTGGGTGATCTCCTCGATCCGCCAGGACGACGACCCGAGCAGGAAGACGTCGCCCACCCGCGACTCGTAGACCATCTCCTCGTCCAGCTCGCCGACCCGCCGCCCGCCGGTCTCGCCGCCGACGAGGAAGACGCCGAACAGCCCGCGGTCGGGGATGGTGCCGCCGCTGGTGACCGCCAGCCGCTGGGCGCCGCCGCGGGCGGTGAGGGTGTCGGTCACCCGGTCCCAGGTCAGCCGCGGCCGCAGCTCGGCGAACGCGTCGGAGGGGTAGCGGCCGGCCAGCATGTCCAGCACCGCGTGCAGCGCGGACTCGGGCAGCCCGGCGAACGGCGCCGACCGGCGGACCAGGGCGCCGACCTCGTCGACCGTGCGCGGCCGCTCGGAGACGATCGCGACCACCTGCTGGGCCAGCACGTCCAGCGGGTTGCGCAGGTAGCGGATCGACTCGATGGCGCCGGCCTTCATCCGCTCGGCGACCAGGGCGCACTGCACCAGGTCGCCGCGGTACTTGGGGAACAGCACGCCGCGGCTGACGGCGCCGACCTGGTGGCCGGCGCGGCCGACCCGCTGCAGGCCCGCGGCCACGGTGGGCGGCGCCTCGACCTGCACGACCAGGTCGACCGCGCCCATGTCGATGCCCAGCTCCAGGCTGGAGGTGGCGACGACGGCGGGCAGCTGGCCGGACTTCAGCGCCTCCTCGACCACCGCCCGCTGCTCGCGGGAGACCGAGCCGTGGTGCGCGGCCGCGACCGGCTTGAACGCCTCGGGCACGCCGCCGCCGGCGCCGGCCTGCGCCATCAGCTGGGCCGGGGTCGACCCGGCCGGCACCGGCTCGCCGGTCTGCCGCTCGTAGGCCAGCTCGTTGAGCCGGCTGGTCAGCCGCTCGGCCAGCCGGCGGGAGTTGGAGAAGACGATAGTGCTGCGCGAGCCCTCGACCAGGTCGAGCACCCGCTCCTCGACGGCGGGCCAGATCGAGCTCCGGGGCTGGTTGCCCGCGGCCGAGCCGTCGAGCTCCCCGGTCGGCTGGCCGAGCGCGCTCATGTCCTCGACCGGGACGACGACCGACAGGTCCCACTGCTTGGCCGACCCGGGCGCCACCACCTCGACCGGCCGGCCGCCGGCGAGGAAGGTGGCGACCTCCTCGATCGGCCGCACGGTGGCCGACAGCCCGATCCGCTGCGCCGGGCGCTCGAGCAGCTCGTCGAGCCGGTCGAGGGTGACCGCCATGTGCGCGCCGCGCTTGGAGTCGGTGACGGCGTGCACCTCGTCGACGATCACCGTCTCGACCCCGCGCAGCGCCTCCCGTGCCTGGCTGGTGAGCAGCAGGAACAGCGACTCGGGGGTCGTGATGAGGATGTCGGGCGGCCGCTTGGCGAAGGCACGGCGCTCCTCGGCCGGGGTGTCGCCGGACCGGATGCCGACGGTGATCTCCGGCCGGGGCAGGCCGAGCCGCAGCGCGGCCTGCCCGATGCCGGTCAGCGGCGCGCGGAGGTTGCGCTCGACGTCGACCGCCAGCGCCTTGAGCGGGGAGACGTAGAGGACCCGGCAGCGGCGGACCTCCTCGGCCGGCGGCGGGGTGCTGGCCAGCCGGTCGAGCGACCACAGGAACGCGGCCAGGGTCTTGCCCGACCCGGTGGGGGCCACGACGAGGGCGTGCCCGCCCGAGCTGATCGCCGACCAGGCACCCTCCTGGGCGGCCGTGGGCTCGGCGAACGCGCCGGTGAACCACGCGCGCGTGGCCTCGGAGAACCGGTCGAGAGCGGACACGCAGCCAGTGTCACCCCGGGGTACGACACTCCGCCGTGCGCAACGGGTCGTCCGCCACGGCGCACCCCC
This sequence comes from Blastococcus sp. SYSU D00868, assembly GCF_054050575.1. Lineage (NCBI taxonomy): Bacteria > Bacillati > Actinomycetota > Actinomycetes > Geodermatophilales > Geodermatophilaceae > Blastococcus > Blastococcus sp. SYSU D00868. The sequence continues at coordinate 25,621 of NZ_JBJGZO010000003.1, read as the reverse complement.
GATCGGGCCGCGCGGCCCGGTCGGTGGCCTGCGGCACACTGCGCCCATGCGCTCCACGCTCTACGAGGCCGACCACGAGGACTTCCGCGCCACGGTGCGCGCCTGGGCGGAGAAGACCGTCGCGCCGTTCCACGACCAGTGGGAGGCCGAGGGCATCGTGCCGCGCGAGGTGTGGACCTCCGGCGGCGCCCAGGGCCTGCTCGGCATGGACCTCGAGGAGCGGTACGGCGGCGGCGGGGTGCGGGACTACCGCTACAACGCCGTCGTCGACGAGGAGCTCGCCCGGGTCGGCGCGAGCGGCGTCGGCTTCACGCTGCACAACGACGTCGTCGGCCCCTACCTGCGCGACCTCGCCACCGACGAGCAGAAGCAGCGGTGGCTGCCCGGGTTCTGCAGCGGCGAGCTGATCACCGCCATCGCGATGACCGAGCCCGGCACCGGCAGCGACCTGCAGGCCATCAGCACCACCGCGCGCCGCGACGGCGGCGACTGGGTGCTCTCGGGCGCGAAGACGTTCATCACCAACGGCATCAACGCCGACCTCGTCGTCGTGGTCGCGCGCACCGACCCCGACGCGCCCGGCTCCCGCGGCACCAGCCTGCTCGTCGTCGAGCGCGGCATGCCCGGCTTCACCCGCGGCCGGAACCTGGCCAAGGTCGGGCTCAAGGCGCAGGACACCGCCGAGCTGTTCTTCGACGAGGTGCGGGTGCCCGCGGAGAACCTTCTCGGCACCGAGAACCGCGGCTTCGCCCACCTCATGGACAACCTCCCGCAGGAGCGGTTGTCGATCGCCGTCACTGCCGTCGCCTCCGCCGAGACGGTGCTCGCCCAGACCCTCGACTACGTCCGGGAGCGGACGGCGTTCGGCCGGCCGGTCGGCAGCTTCCAGCACAGCCGCTTCGTGCTCGCCGAGCTGCACACCGAGACGACGATCGCGCGCACGTTCGTCGACGAGTGCGTGCGCCGGCTGAACGCGGGGGAGCTGAGCGCCGTCGACGCCTCGATGGCCAAGTACTGGACCTCGGAGCTGCAGAACAAGGTGGCCGACCGCTGCCTGCAGCTGCACGGCGGCTACGGCTACATGGACGAGTACCCGGTCTCGCGGGCGTGGCGGGACGCCCGGGTGCAGTCGATCTACGGCGGCACCAACGAGATCATGCGCGAGATCATCGGCCGCTCCCTGGGGCTCTGACCGCCGTGGACGCCGCCCGCGCCGAGACCCTGCCCGACCTGGCCCGGGTCCAGCGGCGCACGGTCGCGGTGCTCGGCGGCGGCACGGCGCTGAGCGGCCTCGGCGTCACGATCGGCATCACCCTCGGCGGGCTGCTGGCCCGGGACGTCGCCGGCAGCGACGCCGCCTCCGGGCTCGGCCAGACCGCCGGGGTGCTCGGCTCGGCGGTGCTCGCGGTCCCGCTCGCGCGGATCAGCGACCGGTCCGGCCGCCGCGCCGGCCTGGCCGCGGGCTTCGCCGTCGCCGTGCTGGGGGCGGTCGTCACCGTGGTCGCGGCGGCGCTGTCGTCGCTGCCGCTGCTGCTGGCCGGCCTGTTCTGCTTCGGCGCGGCCACCGCCTGCGGGCTGCAGGCGCGCTACGCCGCCGCCGACCTCGCCGCGCCGGAGCGCCGCGGCCGGGACCTGTCGCTGGTGGTGTGGGCGACCAGCGTCGGCTCGGTGCTCGGGCCCAACCTCGCCGGACCCGGGGCGGACCTCGGCGTGCGCCTCGGGCTGCCCGCGCTGGGCGGCGGGTTCGCGCTGTCGGCGGCGGTCTTCCTGATCGTCGCGGCGGTGTTCCTGGGACTGTTGCGGCCCGACCCGCTGCTGCTGGCCCGCCGGCTGCGCGGCGGTGCGGGCGGTGTCCCGGTGCGGCCGCGGCGGGCGACCCGGGCGGCGCTGGCCGCGGTGTGGGCCGACCCGGGCGGGCGGCTGGGCCTGACCGCCGTCGTCGTCTCGCACGCGGTCATGGTCGGCGTGATGGTCATGACGCCGGTGCACATGGGCCACGCGCACGGCCCCGAGGGGACGACGCTGCGGCTGATCGGCCTGGTCATCAGCGTGCACGTGGCCGGGATGTACCTGTTCTCCCCGCTGGTGGGCTGGCTGGCCGACCGCGTCGGCCGCCGGGCGGTCGTGGCGCTGGGGGCCGGCCTGCTGCTCGCGGCGGCGACCCTGTCGGGCACGGCCGGACCGGCCGACGCCGGGCAGCTGGGCGCGGGGCTGTTCCTGCTCGGTCTCGGCTGGTCGTGCGGGCTGGTCGCCGGGTCGACGCTGGTCACCGAGTCGGTCGGGGCGGCGCAGCGGCCCACCGCCCAGGGCGGCACCGACCTGCTCATGGGCCTGGGCGCGGCGCTGGCCGGCGTCGTCGGCGGACCGCTGCTGACGCTGGGCGGCTACGGCCTGGTGGCCGCCGTCAGCGCCGCGCTCGTCGTGCCGCTGGTGGTCGTCTGGCTGCTCGGCCCGGCCGGTCAGCGGCCGCGGTAGTTGCGCCAGAGCAGCACGAGCGACAGCAGCAGGCAGATCGCGATGCCGATCTCCAGCACCGTGTCGAGGGCCGCCGAGCCCGTGGTGATCACCCGACCAGCGTAGGCCGCCCTGATATCGTGAAGTCACTTCACGGTGAAGGGAGTTCACCATGGCGGAGCGGATCGACCCGGTCGCGGCCCTCGACCGGCTGCTGGAGGTCACCGTCCTGCTGGGACGCGACATGGCCGAGGGGCTGGCCGCCCACGGGCTGACCGTCCCGCGCGCCACGCTGCTGTGGCACCTGCGCGAGCACGGGCCCAGCACCCAGCGGTCGCTGGCCGACGGGCTGGGCGTGACGCCCCGCAACGTCACCGGCCTGGTCGACGGGCTGGTCGAGGCCGGCCTGGTCACCCGCGAGCCGCACCCCGGCGACCGCCGCGCCACGCTGGTGTCGTTCACCGACCGCGGCGCGCGGCTCGTCGACGAGTTCGGCGCCGGGCAGGCGGAGCTGGCCGGCCAGCTCGTCGGTGGCCTGGACGACGACGGGCTGGCGGGCCTCGTCGCGGGGCTGGACGCGGTGCTCGCGCGGCTGCGGGAGCTCGTCGCCGGGGCGGCGTCGTGAGCCGGGCCGGCGGCCTCGTCGACCTCGCCCGCCGGGCGCTGGCGCTCGAGCTCACGATGTGGCGCGCGCTGTTCCGCTGGGGAGCCCGCCGTCCGCGGGTGCCCGCGGGCGCCGAGGCCTTCCCGTACGCGGCCGCGACGACGCCGGTGATCTGGGTGTTCGTCGTCGTCTCCGCCGTCGAGGTGGTCGTCGTCCACGTGGTCGTGCCGTGGGAGACGGTGCGATTCGTCCTCGACCTCGCCGGCGTCTACGGGGTGCTGTGGATGCTCGGCCTGCTCGCCGCCGTGCGCACGACGCCGCACTGGGTGGACGACACGGGGCTCCGCGTGCGGCACGGCTTCGCCTCGGTCGACCTGGTCGTGCCGTGGGAGGAGATCGCCGCGGTCCGGCTGCGCCGCCGGTCGGTCGAGGGGTCGCGGACGGTGCACCTGCACGCCGACGGACCGCGCCGCGCCGTGTCGGTGAACGAGGGCTCCTCCACGCAGGTCGACCTCGAGCTGCGCACCCCCCGCGTGCTGCCGCTGCGCCGGGCCGGCGCCGAGCCGGTGGCCGAGCTGCGGATCGCCGCCGACGACCCGGCCGCGCTCGTGCGGCGACTGCGCGCCGGGATGCGGGCGGCGCCGGCGCGCTAGCGTCGGGGTGTGCGTCTGCAGGAGTTCTGGTCCCGGCTGGAGGGGCAGTTCGGCTCCATGCGCGCGCAGAGCGTGGTGCGCGACCACGTCTTCTCCGCCCTCGGCGGCCGCACGGCGGCCGACGCGATCGAGGCGGGGCTGCCGGTGCGGCGGGTGTGGCTGGCGATCTGCGAGGAGTACGAGGTCCCGCCGAAGGAGCGCTGACCGGCGCCCCGCGCGGCCGTCCCGCGGCACGTGTGGGACGGCTGGGACGGGCGGCGTGTCGGGCTGGCGGTCGAACACACGTTCGGCCTACTGTGTTCCACAGGCCGGGTGTTCCTCCACAGGTCCGGTCGGTCCCCCGGAAGTGTCAGACCTCGTCTCTAGCGTCGGCACCGATCCGCTCGACACACACGACACCGTGACTTCCCGAAGGTGAACACCATGGCAACGCTCGACCGCGACAAGGCCCTCGACATGGCCCTCGCCCAGATCGACAAGCAGTTCGGCAAGGGCTCGGTCATGCGGCTGGGCGACAGTGCCGCGCAGGCGATCAAGGTCATCCCGACCGGTTCGATCGCCCTCGACATCGCGCTCGGCATCGGGGGCCTGCCCCGGGGCCGGGTCATCGAGGTGTACGGCCCCGAGGCCTCCGGCAAGACGACCGTCGCGCTGCACGCGGTGGCCAACGCCCAGGCCGCCGGCGGCATCGCGGCGTTCATCGACGCCGAGCACGCCCTCGACCCCGAGTACGCGCGGGCCATCGGCGTCGACACCGACGCGCTGCTGGTCAGCCAGCCCGACACCGGTGAGCAGGCGCTGGAGATCGCCGACATGCTCATCCGCTCCGGCGCGCTCGACATCATCGTCATCGACTCGGTGGCCGCGCTCGTGCCCCGCGCCGAGATCGAGGGCGAGATGGGCGACAGCCACGTGGGTCTGCAGGCCCGCCTGATGAGCCAGGCGCTGCGCAAGATCACCGGTGCGCTGAACAACTCCGGCACGACCGCGATCTTCATCAACCAGCTGCGCGAGAAGGTCGGCGTCGTCTACGGCTCGCCGGAGGTCACCACCGGTGGCCGCGCGCTGAAGTTCTACTCCTCCGTCCGCCTCGACGTCCGCCGCATCGAGACCCTCAAGCAGGGCACCGACGCGGTCGGCAGCCGGGTGCGCGTCAAGGTCGTCAAGAACAAGGTGGCCGCGCCGTTCAAGCAGGCCGAGCTCGACCTGCTCTGGGGCGTCGGCTTCAGCCGCGAGGGCGGCCTCATCGACATCGGTGTGGAGCAGGGCATCGTCCGCAAGTCCGGTGCCTGGTACACGTACGAGGGCGACCAGCTGGGCCAGGGCAAGGAGAACGTCCGCGGGTTCCTGCGGGACAACCCCGACCTGGCCGACGAGATCGAGAAGAAGATCAAGGAGAAGCTGGGCATCGGCCCGCAGGTCGACGCGCCGGCGGTCGCCGACACCCCCGACTTCTGAGCCGGTGGGGAACGACCTCGAGGTCGACCGCCCCGCACGCGGCCGGTCCCGGCGGCGTCCGGCCGCGCCCCCCGAGCGGGGCGCGGCCGAGCCGCCGGGCGACCCGGCCGACGACCCCGGCGACCCGGAGGCGGTGGCCCGCGCCATCTGCCTGCGGGCGCTGACCGGGGCGGCCAAGACCCGGCGGCAGCTCGAGGAGCTGCTGGCCCGCAAGGGCGTCCCGGCCGACGCCGCCGAGGCGGTCCTGGACCGCTTCAGCGAGGTCGGCCTGATCGACGACGCCGCCTTCGCCCGCGCCTGGGTCGGCTCGCGCCAGGCCGGGCGGGGGCTGTCCCGGCGGGCGCTGAAGTCCGAGCTGCGCGCCAAGGGCGTCGACGGGGAGGACGCCGAGGAGGCGCTCGCGCTCGTCGACGACCAGGACGAGTGGGACGCCGCCCGGCGGCTGGTCGCCCGCCGCGTGCCCGGGCTGCGCCGCGTGGACCGGGAGACCGCACACCGGCGGCTCATGGGGATGCTGGCGCGCAAGGGCTACGGATCCGGGCTGGCCGGCATCGTCGTCCGCGAGGCGCTGGACGCCGAGTGGGACGACGAGGAGGCCGGCACCGGGCACCCGGAGCTGGGGCTCGACGCGTTCCTGCCCTGAGCCCCGCCGCACGGACGACGACGGCCCCGCACCCCGGTCAGGGGTGCGGGGCCGTCGTCGTCGGCACCGCCGCCGCAGCGGCGGCCCCGGCGGGCCGGGAGGCGGTCAGACCGCCGCGGGGGAGTCCAGCTTCGCCCACGCCACGACGTCGACGGCCAGGCCGTCGGGCGACTCCTCGTCGGCGACCAGCCAGGCCTCCTCGTTGCGGCGGTCGCTGGCGAGCCAGGTCTGGATCTGCGTGTCGAACCCGCCGTCGGCCGCGACCGCGCCGCGGCTGACGGGGCCGAGGAAGGTCAGGTCGACCTCGACCTCGCCGGCGAAGCGCAGCACCAGGCGGCAGCGGGCACGGCGGTGCCGCGCCGGGGGCACGACCTCGCGGACGACCGCGGTCTCGGCGCCGGCGGCCAGCGCGAACGTCGGCGCGGCGGCGCGCACGCGGTTGACGAACTCCTGGGCGGGGTCCGGCTGCCCGTCGGAGAGCCTCGTCACCGCGGGCAGCGGCGGCACGGCGGGGCGAAGAGCGGTGTCCACGGCCAGCTACTCGGCAGTGCCGGCGGCCGGCCTGACCGGACGCCGTCCCAGCAGGCACCGGCGTCCCGCCCGTCCCACTCCGCACGGAGGTGTCCGGCCGGCCCGCCCCGCAGCGCGCGCCCGGGCCTCACGCCCCCGTGCGCACGGGGGCCGCCTCGCCCGGTTCGCCGACGCCGGCGGCGCGGCCGGCGCGGCCGGCCCGCTGCTGACGGCGCTGGATGTACTCCGCGAGCCGCCCCAGCGTGTAGTTGATGGCGATGTAGATCAGCGCGACGACGGTGAAGGTCTGGATCGGGTTGTCCAGGTTCCGCTGGATGCTCTCGCCCTGGCTGAGCAGCTCGTCGTAGTTGGCCACGAAGGCGACCAGCGAGGTGTCCTTGAGCACCACCACGAGCTGGCTGATGATCGCCGGCAGCATGACGCGGAAGGCCTGCGGCAGCAGCACCAGGCGCATCGTCTGGCCGTTGGTCAGCCCCGTCGCCAGCGCCGCCTCCCGCTGGCCGCGGGGCAGCGAGGCGACGCCCGCCCGGATGACCTCGGCGAACACGACCATGTTGTAGGCGGTCAGGCCGATGACCAGCCCCCAGAACACCTGACCGCCGGGCAGGCCGCTGAGGTCGACCCCGACGTCGTCGAGCACGCGCACCCCGAAGTACACGAGCACGACCACGGGCAGGCCGCGGAACACCTCGACGAACGCGATGAGCGGGATGCGGCCCACCCGGCCCAGGGACAGCCGGGCGACGGCGATGAGGGTGCCGAGGACGACCGACAGCACCATGGCCACCGCGGCCGCCTCGAGGGTGTTGACCACGCCCTCGCCGAGCAGCCGCCACACGGCGTCGAACGCCTCGTTGTCGGGGTCGATGAGCGGACCCCACAGCTCCATCGAGAACTGCCCGCGGTCGGCGAGCCGGCGGACGACGAGGAGGGCCAGCCCGGCGAGCAGCACCAGCGCCACCGCCGTCCCGATCCGGGTGCGGCGGCGCCCCCGCGGGCCCTGCGCGTCGTACAGGACCGACTGCTGGTCGCTCATCGCGCGATCGCCACCCTCCGCTCGACGACCTGCAACAGGGCTCCGGCGGGCAGGGTGATGAGCAGGTAGCCGATGGCCACCCCGGTGAAGACGGGCAGCGTCTCGAGGCCCCGGGCGCTGGTGAGCGTCTGCCCGGTGCTCCACAGGTCCCCGCCGACGCCGAAGGCGCCGACCACGGCGGAGTTCTTGAACATGGCGATCAGGACGCTGCCCAGCGGCGGCACCACCGTGCGCAGCGCCTGGGGGAGCACGACGAGGCGCAGGTTCTGCCCGAAGGTCAGCCCGAGGGAACGGGCCGCCTCGGCCTGACCGGCCGGCACCGCGTTGATGCCGGAGCGCACCGCCTCGCAGACGAAGGCCGACGTGTAGAGCACCAGGCCGAGCACGCCGAAGAAGAAGAAGCTGTTGTTGATGCCGATCTCGGGCAGCCCGAACGCGCAGAAGAACAGGACGACCGACAGCGGGGTGTTGCGGAACGTCGTCACCCACACCGTGCCGAGGGTGCGCAGCGGAGGCACGGGCGAGACGCGGCAGGCGGCGATCACCACGCCGAGGAGCAGCGAGCCCACCAGCGACCACAGGATGATCTCCAGCGAGGTGAGGAAGCCGTCGACGAAGAGGTCGAGGTTGTCGAGGACCGGGCTCACGGGCGCTCCCTCCAGGCCGGCCGGGATCGGTGCGGGGCGCTGCGCCACGGCCGGCCGCCGCGGCGGCCGGCCGTGGCGTCAGGCGGTCAGGAGCAGGGCTGGGGCTCGGGCAGCTCGGGGGTCTCGGTGCCCTCGACCTGGCCGGCGGTGCTCTCCCAGGCCTCGACGTAGGCGTCCTCGTTGTCGGCGAGCGTCTCGTTGATGAACTCGCAGAAGGCGACGTCGCCCTTCGTGATGCCGATGCCGTAGGGCTCCTCGGTGAACTGCTCGCCGACGAGCTTGAACGCGCCGTCGGACTCCGAGACGAAGCCCAGCAGGATCACGTTGTCCGTCGTCACGGCGTCGACCTGGCCGTTGCTCAGGGCGTCGGCGCACTGCGAGTACTCGTCGAACAGCACCAACTGGTCGTCGCTCGCGAGGTACTGCCGGATGGTCTCCGACGGCGTCGAGCCGGTCACCGAGCAGACGGTCGCGTCCGGGTTCTCCGTGAACGACTCCGGCCCGGTGATCTCCTCGTCGTCCGACGCGACCATGATCTGCTGGCCGGCCTCGTAGTACGGCCCGGCGAAGGACACCCGCTCCCGCCGGGTGTCGTTGATCGTGTAGGTCGCCACGACCATGTCGACCTCCCCGCCCTCGAGCACCTCCTCGCGGACGGCCGACGGGGTCTGGACCCACTCGATGTCGCCCTCGGCGATGCCGAGCGCGCCGGCGATGATCTTCCCGACCTCGACGTCGAAGCCCTCGACCTCGCCCTCGAGGTTCTCCAGACCGAACCCCGGCTGGTCGAACTTGGTGCCGATCCGGATGGTGCCCGCCTCGGCGAGCCGGGCCATCGTGGTGCCGGCCTCGAACTCCGGGGCGTCGGCGACCGACGGCTCGGCGGCGTCGCCGCCGCCCCCGTCGTCGCCGTCGTCCCCGCAGGCGGCGAGAGCGAGGGTGGCGATCGCGACGGTCACGGCGGTCGTGGTGCGGCGGAACCTCATGGACGTGCTCCTCTCGGGTCAGGGCGGGGATCAGTGGGTGAGGATCTTGGAGAGGAAGTCCCTGGCCCGGTCCGAGGTCGGGCGGGTGAAGAACGTCTCGGGCTCGGCCGACTCGAGGATCCGGCCGCCGTCCATGAACACGACGCGGTTGGCCGCCCGGCGGGCGAAGCCCATCTCGTGGGTGACCACGACCATCGTCATGCCGTCGCGCGCGAGGGAGGTCATGACGTCGAGGACCTCGTTGATCATCTCCGGGTCCAGCGCCGACGTCGGCTCGTCGAAGAGCATCACCTTCGGGTCCATGGCGAGCGCGCGGGCGATGGCCACCCGCTGCTGCTGGCCCCCGGAGAGCTGGGCGGGGTACTTGTCCGCCTGGCTGCCGACCCCCACGCGGTCGAGCAGCTCCCGCGCCCGCTTCTCGGCCTCCGCCTTCGACCGCCGCCGGACCTTCACCGGGCCGAGCGTGACGTTCTCCAGCACGGTCTTGTGGGCGAACAGGTTGAAGCTCTGGAACACCATGCCGACGTCGGCGCGCAGCTTGGCCAGCGCCCGGCCCTCCTCGGGCAGCAGCTCGCCGTCGATGCGGATCTCGCCCTGCTGGATCGGCTCGAGCCGGTTGATCGCCCGGCACAGCGTCGACTTGCCCGAGCCGGACGGGCCGATGACGACGACGACCTCGCCGGCGTCGATCTCCAGGTCGATGTCCTGCAGGACGTGCAGCTCCCCGAACCACTTCTGCACGCCGGTGAGCTGCACGAGCGGGCGAGCTGCTGTGATGCCGGTCACAACCCGGACCCTAGGGTGACCGTCGTCCCGCGGGCGACCGCAGCCGTCACGATTCGGGAACGAAGCCGGGTGCGGGCAGGGTCGCCGTACCCTCGACGGCGACATGGACAGCGCAACCGCCCCCCTCGAGGACCCGGCGCCCGCCCGCACCTACCGGGTGCGCACCTACGGGTGCCAGATGAACGTGCACGACTCCGAGCGGCTCGCCGGCCTGCTGGAGGCCGCCGGGTACACCGCGGCCGCGGAGGAGGACGACGCCGACGTCGTCGTCCTCAACACCTGTGCGGTCCGGGAGAACGCCGACAACCGGCTGTACGGCAACCTCGGGCACCTGCGGCCGGTGAAGGACGCCCGGCCGGGCATGCAGATCGCCGTCGGCGGCTGCCTGGCGCAGAAGGACCGCGGCGAGATCGTGCGGCGCGCGCCGTGGGTCGACGTCGTCTTCGGCACCCACAACGTGGGCTCGCTGCCGGCGCTGCTGGAGCGGGCGCGGCACAACGCCGAGGCGCAGGTGGAGATCGCCGAGGCGCTGGAGGTCTTCCCCTCGACGCTGCCGGCGAGGCGGGACTCGGCCTACGCCGGCTGGGTCTCGATCAGCGTCGGCTGCAACAACACCTGCACGTTCTGCATCGTCCCCGCGCTGCGCGGCAGGGAGAAGGACCGGCGGCCGGGCGAGATCCTCGCCGAGGTGCAGGCCCTGGTCGACCAGGGCGTGCTCGAGGTGACGCTGCTCGGCCAGAACGTGAACGCCTACGGCGTCGAGTTCGGCGAGCAGGGCGCCTTCGCCGACCTGCTCCGCGCGACGGGTGCGATCGAGGGCCTGGAGCGGATCCGGTTCACCAGCCCGCACCCGCGCGAGTTCACCGACGACGTCATCGCCGCGATGGCCGAGACGCCGGCGGTCTGCCACCAGCTGCACATGCCGCTGCAGTCGGGGTCGGACGACGTGCTGCGCCGGATGCGCCGCGCCTACCGGCAGGAGCGCTACCTGGGGATCATCGACCGCGTCCGCGCCGCGATGCCCGACGCCGCGATCACGACCGACATCATCGTCGGGTTCCCCGGCGAGACCGAGGCCGACTTCGAGCAGACCCTCGAGGTCGTCCGGGCCGCCCGCTTCGCCAGCGCCTTCACCTTCCAGTACTCCAAGCGGCCCGGCACGCCCGCCGCGGAGATGGACGACCAGCTGCCCAAGGAGGTCGTCCAGGAGCGCTACCTGCGGCTGACCGCGCTCCAGGACGAGATCAGCTGGGCGGAGAACCGCGCGCAGGTCGGCCGCGGCGTCGAGCTGCTCGTCGCCGCCGGCGAGGGCAGCAAGGACGCGCGCACCGGCCGGCTGTCCGGCCGCGCCCGCGACGGCCGGCTGGTGCACTTCACGGCGGCGGACGGGGTGCGCCCCGGCGACGTCGTCGAGACCGTGGTCACCCAGGCGGCGCCGCACCACCTCGTCGCCGACGGCCCGCTGCTGTCCCACCGTCGCACCCGCGCGGGCGACGCGCACGAGGCGGGCACCCGGCCGACCACCCCCGGCGTGCTGCTCGGCATGCCGCGGATCGGTGTGCCCGAGCCCCTGCCGGTGTCCGCCGGCTGCTGACCCCACGCGAGAGGGCCCCCGTCCGCACCGGACGGGAGCCCTCCTGGCGACCGGGCGCTACCGGCGGGAGGACGAGGCGGCCTTCTCCGCCTCGGCCAGCCACTCCTGGCGGGTGGCGAGGTTGGCCTGCGCCTCGGCGATGCGGCGCGCGTCACCCGACGCCTCCGCCTTGGCCAGCTGCTCCTCGGCCTTCGTGACCGCGGCCCGCATGGAGGTGACCATCGGGTTCTCCGGCGCGGTGCGCACCCGGCCGGCGTCGGCGGCGCCGCGGACCCGCTGCTCGACCGCCTGCATCCGGTCCTCCAGCGTCCGCATGGCGCTGCGCGGCACGTGGCCGATGGCGTCGTAGCGCTCCTGCAGCTTGCGCAGCGCGTTCTGCGCGCCGCGCAGGTCCTTGCTCGGGTCGAGCTTCTCGGCCTCGGCGAGGATCTCCTCCTTGGCCTGCTGGTTGGCCAGCTCGGCGCTGTTGCGGGCCTTGTCCGACTCCGCGCGGGCGGCGAAGAAGACGTCCTGGGCGGCGCGGAACTGCTTCCACAGGTCGTCGTCGCCGTCGCGGCCGGTGCGGGGCACCTGCTTCCAGCGGTCCATCAGCGAGCGCATGGCCGCGCTGGTCGGGCCCCACTCGGTGGACGTCGACAGCCGCTGCGCCTCGGCGATCAGCTCCTGCTTGGCCGCGCGGGCCTCGCTGCGCTGCGCGTCGAGGGCGGCGAAGTGCGCGCCGCGGCGGCGGCCGAACGCGTCGCGGGCGGCGGCGAACCGCTGCCACAGCGCCTCGTCGGTCTTCCGGTCGATGCCGCGGATGGTCTTCCACTCCTCGACGATGGCCTTGAGCCGGTCGCCGGCGGCCTTCCACGCGGTGGAGTCGGCGGCGATCTGCTCGGCCTCGGCGGCGAGGGCCTCCTTGCGCGCGATCTGCGCGGCCCGCGCCGCGGCCCGCTCCGCCCGCGACTCGGCGGCCGCGGAGTCCGCCGTCTCCACCATGGCCCGCGCCCGGGCGGCCAGGCCGTCCAGGTCGCCGACGGCGGTGGCGGTGGGGATCCGCTCCGCCAGCTCCTGCGCCTTGGACTTGAGCTCGCTCGGGTTGCCGGTGTGCGCCTTGAGCCGCGCCTCCAGCAGGGCGACCTCGGTGGCCAGGTCGTCGTAGCGCCGGCCGAAGTGGGCCAGCCCGGCGGCGGGGTCGCCCGCCTGCCACGACCCGACCACGCGCTCGCCCTCGGCGGTGCGGACGTAGACCGTGCCCTCGTCGTCCACCCGCCCCCAGGCGGTGGGGTCCGAGGCCGGTGCCGACGCCGGCTCCCCGGCGTGGTGGGCCGGGACGCCGTCCGGGGCGGGCGCGGCCGCGGCGGCGGCCTCCGCGGGCACCGGCACCTCGGGCGCGGCCTCCGCCGCGGGGTCCGGGGCGGTCTCCGGGGCGGCCTCGGGAGTGGCCTCGGGAGTGTTCTCGGTGCTGGTCCCGGTGGCCGTCGGGTCCGCCAGCTCCGCCGCCGCCGGCGTGGGCGCCGCGGGGGTCCCCGCCTCCGGGGTCACCGCCTCGGACGCCGCCTCGGGACCGGCCGTCTCAGCGACCTCGGACGGCTGGGGGACCTGCTGCGAACCGTCTGCGGGGCTCTCCGTGCTCGACACGCACCGCAGTGTCCCACGTCGCATCGGCGACACTGCTGCGGTGACGACTGAACAGGCCGGCTCGCCGGTCCCGGCCCCGGCCGCGCCGCTGTCGGTCGCGTTCTGCCCGTGCACGCCGCTGCTGCTCCCGGCGGTGGAGGGCCGGCCCGCGCCGGAGACCGCCGCGCTGCGGGCGGCCTGCGCGGCGGCGGTCGACGCGCTGCTCGCGGCGGGCCCGGACACCGTCGTCGTCGTGGGCCCGGGCGCGGCCGGCCGCTACGGCTCCGGCGACGTCGGCGACCTGCGCGGCTTCGGCGTCGACGTGGAGGTCCCCTTCGCCGGCCGGGTGCGGCCCGACGGGCGGCGCACGCCGGCGGCGCTGACGGTCGGCGCCTGGCTGCTGGACCAGGCGGGTCACGGGGGGCCGCGCCTGGGCGTCGGCCCGGCCGAGCTCGGCGACGTCCTGGCCGGGCTGCCCGGGACCACCGGCGTGCTGGCCCTCGGCGACGGTTCGGCCCGCCGCAGCGTCAAGGCGCCGGGCTACCTGGACGACGCGGCGGCCCCGTTCGACGCCGCGGTGGCGGCCGCGCTCGCCGCCGGCGACGCCGCCGCCCTCGCCGCGCTCGACGAGGCGGAGGGCGAGCGCCTGCTGGCGGCCGGCGTGCCGGTGTGGCGGGCCGTCGGCCGGGCGGTCGCCGGCCGCGAGGTGACCGCCGAGCTGCGCCTCGACGAGGCGCCGCTGGGCGTCGGGTACCTCGTCGGCTCCTGGACGGCGCGGTGACGGCGCCGTGACTGCACCGTGAGCGCGCCGGCCGCCGCCCCGCCGGTGGTCGCCGTCGTCGGCCCCACCGCGACGGGCAAGACCGCGCTCGCCGTCGCGCTCGCCTCCCGCCTCGGCGGCGAGGTCGTCAACGCCGACTCCATGCAGCTGTACCGCGGCATGGACATCGGCACCGCCAAGCCCGACGCCGCCGAGCGCGGCGGCGTCCCGCACCACCTGCTCGACCTGTGGCACGTGCGGCAGCCGGCGTCGGTGGCCGAGTACCGGGACCGCGCCCGCGGCGAGGTGGACCGGCTGCGCGCGGCGGGGGTGGTGCCGCTGCTGGTCGGCGGGTCGGGCCTGTACGTGCGCGCCGTCCTCGACGAGCTGGACTTCCCGGGCACCGACCCGGCCGTGCGGGCCCGGCTGGACGCCGAGCTGGCCGACCTCGGCCCGGCCGCGCTGCACGCCCGCCTGGCCGAGGTGGACCCCGCGGCGGCCGCCGCGGTGCTGCCGAGCAACGGACGGCGGATCGTGCGGGCGCTGGAGGTCGTCGAGCTGACCGGCGGCCCCTTCCGGGCGACCCTGCCCGAGCCGCGGCCGCACTACCCGGCCGTCGTCGTCGGGCTGGACCGCGACCCGGCCGAGCTGGACGAGCGGGTCGCGCGGCGGGTGGACCGCATGTGGGACGCCGGGTTCGTCGCGGAGGTCGAGGCGCTGGCCGCCGACGGGCTGCGCGAGGGGCCCACCGCCTCGCGGGCCCTCGGCTACGCCCAGGTGCTGGCCCAGCTCGACGGCGTCCTCACCGCCGAGGAGGCGCGCGAGCGGACCGTCGCGACCACCCGGCGGTTCGTCCGGCGCCAGCGGTCCTGGTTCCGCCGGGACGCCGCCACCACCTGGTTCGACGCCGCCCGCCCCGACCTGGCCGACGCCGTCGCCGCGGTGATCACCGGCCGTACCCTGGGGGCGTGAGCGCGCGCGACCGGGTCCTGGTGGGGCACGGCACGGAGAACGACTTCGTCGTCCTGCCCGACCCCGACGGCGACCGGTGGCCGGAGGACCGGCTGGACGCCGCCATGGTCCGCCGGCTCTGCGAGCGCCGCGCCGGCCTGGGCGGGGACGGCGTGCTGCGGGTGGTGCGCAGCGAGCACGTGCCCGACGCGGCCGCGGTGCTCGGCGACGACCTGGGCCGGTGCGAGTGGTTCATGGACCACCGCAACGCCGACGGGTCGCTGGCGGAGATGTGCGGCAACGGGGTGCGGCTGTTCCTGCACGTGCTGGTCACCGAGGGCCTGCTCGACCGCGCCGCCTGCGCCGACGGCGTCTGGATCGGCACCCGGGGCGGTCCGCGGCGGGTGGGCGCCGCAGCCGACGGCACCTACTGGGTCGACATGGGCCCCGCCCGGGAGTTCGGCCGCGGCTCCGCCGAGGTCGCCGGGCGGCGGTTCGAGGGGCTGGCCGTGTCGATGGGGAACCCGCACCTGGCGTGCCTGACCGATGCCGACCTCGACGCGCTCGACCTGACCGTCCCGCCGCGGTTCGACCCGGCGCTGTTCCCCGAGGGCGTCAACGTCGAGCTCGTCACCGTGCTGCGCGCGGCGGGCGAGGGCGGGGGCGTCGAGGGCACGGACGCGCACGTCCGGCTGCGGGTGCACGAGCGCGGGGTGGGGGAGACCCGGTCCTGCGGCACGGGTGCCTGCGCCGCGGCCTACGCCGCGCTGGCCGCCGGCGGCGCGACCGCCGGGACCGTCGTGGTCGACGTGCCCGGCGGCCGGCTGACGGTGGACGTCGCGCCGGAGACCACCGTGCTGCGCGGCCCCGCCGTCGTCGTCGCGGCCGGCGAGCTCACCGCGGAGTGGCTCCGGGAGCCGGCGCCCCGGGGGTGACCGGCCGGCCGGGTCAGGGGTCGTCGGGGCTGTCGGCCCGGGTCTCCGGCTCGTCCGTGGGGGCCTCCGGCTTGTCCCCGGGCCCCACGTTGCCGGTGCCGCGCGGCTCCCCGCGGCCGGTGTCCTGGTCCGCGCCGCCGAAGGGGTTGCGCGGCGGGTCGAGCCCGGCCGGGTCGCGGCCCGGGTCGTCGATCCCCTCGCTGCTGCTGGTGCTCACGGGTGCCTCCTCGTCGCTGGGTGCTGGGGAGCCACTACCCCCGCCGCGGCGGGATGCATGCGGGGCCCTCCGGTGTTGTACCGGGCGATGACACGAGCAGTGATCTCCACAGAAGCGACAACTCAGGTGCCCCGACGCGAGGGGCATGCCACGCTGGAGCCGATGACGACCGCTCCCGAGCACCTCCCCGCCGACGAGTCCCGCGCCGCCGACCTGCGCCCGGCGCCGGCCGGCCAGTGGGACGAGCCCGACGACACGACCGGCAGCTACGACCTCGAGCAGCGCGGCGCGCTGCGCCGCGTCGCGGGGCTGTCCACCGAGCTCGCCGACATCACCGAGGTCGAGTACCGCCAGCTGCGGCTCGAGCGCGTCGTCCTCGTCGGGGTGTGGACCGAGGGGACGCAGGCCGACGCCGACCGCTCGCTGGCCGAGCTCGCCGCCCTGGCGGAGACCGCCGGCTCGCAGGTCCTCGAGGCGGTCAGCCAGCGGCGCCAGACGCCCGACGCCGGGACCTACGTGGGCTCCGGCAAGGCCAACGAGATCCGCGACATCGTCGCCGCGACCGGCGCTGACACCGTCATCTGCGACGGTGAGCTGACCCCCGGCCAGCTGAACGCGCTGGAGAAGATCCTCAAGGTCAAGGTCGTCGACCGGACGGCGCTGATCCTCGACATCTTCGCCCAGCACGCGAGCAGCCGGGAGGGCAAGGCCCAGGTCGAGCTCGCGCAGATGCAGTACATGCTGCCGCGGCTGCGCGGCTGGGGTGAGTCGATGTCCCGGCAGGCCGGTGGCCGGGTCGCCGGCGGTGGCGGGATCGGGACCCGCGGCCCCGGTGAGACCAAGATCGAGACCGATCGGCGGCGCATCCGCTCCCGGATGAGCAAGCTGCGCCGGGAGATCGCCGGCATGGCGACCGCGCGGCAGACCCAGCGGGCCAACCGCGGCCGCAACGCGGTCCCCAGCGTGGCGATCGCCGGCTACACCAACGCCGGTAAGTCCAGCCTGCTCAACCGGCTGACCGGCGCCGGGGTCCTGGTGGAGAACGCGCTGTTCGCCACCCTGGACCCGACGGTGCGCCGGGCGGAGTCCCCCGACGGGCGGGAGTACACCCTCACCGACACCGTCGGCTTCGTCCGGCACCTGCCGCACCAGCTGGTCGACGCCTTCCGCTCCACCCTGGAGGAGGTGGCCGGCGCCGACCTGCTCCTGCACGTCGTCGACGGCTCCGACCCCGACCCGCTCGGCCAGATCGACGCCGTCCACGTGGTGCTGCAGGAGATCGACGCCTCGTCGGTCCCCGAGCTGATCGTGGTCAACAAGGTCGACGCCATGAGCGAGGACGACGTCCTCACGCTGCGGCAGGCGCTGCCCGGCGCGGTGTGGGTGTCGGCCCGGACGGGCGAGGGGATCGACCGGCTCCGCGAGATCGTCGCCGCCCGGCTGCCGCACCCGGACACCGAGGTCGACGTCCTGGTGCCCTACGACCGCGGCGACCTCGTCGCCCGGGTCCACCGCGACGGCGAGGTGCTCAGCGAGAGCCACGAGGCGGGCGGCACCCGGCTGACCGCGCGCGTCGACGGCGGCCTCGCCGCGGCGCTGGACGGGTACGCCGTCCCGGTCGCCTGACCGGGCGGCGCGCCGCGCCCGTCGACCCGCCCAGGTCACGGGTCGGTCACGGCGCCGGTACCGTGACCCGGTGACCAGTGGCGTGGTGCGACGGTCGCCGGGCGCCCCGTCCGGCGGGCGTCCGGTGCCCGAGCACCCGCCCGTCGTGTCGACCGGCCGGCCGCCGTGGTGGGCGCTGGTCGCGGCGCTCGTCGTCGGCACCCTCCTCACGGTCGACCTGCTCCTCCACGGCCTCACCCGCGACGTCGACGGTTGGGTCTCGGACACGGTCGGCGGTTGGGGGCTGCGTGACTCGGCCGCCTACGACCCGCTGTACTGGGTGACCCAGATCGGCGGGCGGGGGACCGTGCTGGTCGTCCTCGTCGCCCTGGTCGGAACGCTCGCCGTGCGCCAGCGCACGCTGCGCCCGCTGCTGCGGGTGGTCGTCGCGCTCGTCCTGCTGACGGTCGCGGTGTACAGCCTCAAGTACGCGATCGGGCGGACCGCCCCCGGGCACGCCGGCGACTTCCTGCACCACCCCGACGGCCAGTCCTTCCCCTCCGGGCACCTGGCCAACGCGGTGCTGCTGTGGGGCGTCGCCCGGTGGCAGGCGGTGCAGTACGGCCTCGCGCCGTGGCTGCAGCGCCTCTTCTGGGGCCTGGCGGTGGTCGGGCCGGTGCTGTGCGCGCTGGCCATGATCGCGCTGGACTTCCACTGGCTGAGCGACGCCGTGGTGGGGGCGGCCGTGGGCGTCGTGCTGTTGGGCGTGGTTCACGCGCTGGACGCGAAGGTCCTGTCACGCTGGGTGGGTGCCCGAGCAGGCCGTCTGTTGTCGTGACCGCGCGCGGACGGCGCGGTTCCCGGCGCAGGCCGCGCTGACCGTCGCGGTCCTGACCGCCGGCCCGCTCGCCGCCTCCGCGGTCACCGCCCCGGCCGCGCGCGCGGAGGCCGCCCCCGACCCGGTCGTGCAGTGCGAGATCACCGATCCGGGCCTGACGGAGCTGTCCGGGCTCGTGGTCGGCGCCGACGGCACGATGCTGGCCATCAACGACGGCGGTGACCAGGTCGCCGTGCACGTCGTCGACCCCACGTGCCGGGTCACCGGCGTGCACACCGCCGCCGTGGACCCCTACGACCCCGAGGACCTCGCGGTCGGCGGCGACGGGACGGTCTGGCTCGCCGACACCGGCGACAACACCGGCAACCGGTCGACGGTCGCGCTGCTCGCCCTCCGCCCGGACGGCTCCACCGCGGTGTACCGGCTCACCTATCCCGACGGGCCCCACGACGCCGAGGCCCTGCTGCTCGCCCCCGACGGCACGCCCTACATCGTGACCAAGGAGGTGCTCGGCTCCAGCGACGTCTACCGGCCGGTGGCCGCGCTCGAGGAGGCCGGCACCGTGGGCCTGGTCGAGGTGGCCTCGGTGGACCTGACCCTCACCGGCACCCCCGGCGGGCCGGTCGGCCGCGCCGGCCAGCTGCTCGTCACCGGGGGAGCGGTCGCGGCCGACGGCTCGGCGCTGGCGCTGCGCACCTACACCGACGCGTACGTGTGGCCGCTGGCCGGGTCGGACGTGGCCGGCGCGCTGGCGGCGGAGCCCACGCGGATCGCGCTGCCGGAGTCGCCGCAGGGGGAGGCGATCAGCTTCTCCGCCGACGGCGCCTCGCTCGTGGTGGCCAGCGAGGGGCTGCCCAGCGCGGTCACCGTCGTCCCGGTGCCGGCGGGGACCGCGGCGTCCGGCGCCACGGGCGCGCCGGACGGCTCCCTCGACGACGTGCTCACCGGGTCCGACGACGGC
Source organism: Blastococcus sp. SYSU D00868 (assembly GCF_054050575.1). Classification (NCBI taxonomy): domain Bacteria; kingdom Bacillati; phylum Actinomycetota; class Actinomycetes; order Geodermatophilales; family Geodermatophilaceae; genus Blastococcus; species Blastococcus sp. SYSU D00868. Next base: position 6,360 of record NZ_JBJGZO010000003.1, on the reverse strand, counting down.
GTCTCCCCGGCGGCCGCGGGCGCGGTCGCCGTCGTGGTGGCCACCCTGGTCGTCTGGCTGCTCGGCCGGTTCCGCCGCCGCGGCGCGCCCCCCGGCGGGGCGCCCCGCCCCTGACCCGGCGCGGCCGCGGGCGGCCCGCCGGAGCCGGGGTCAGACGCGCCGCAGGACGGTGACCACGCGGCCGAGGACGGTCGCGTCGTCGCCGGGGATCGGCTCGTAGGCGGGGTTGTGCGGCAGCAGCCACACGTGCCCGTCCTTGCGCTTGTAGGTCTTCACCGTCGCCTCGCCGTCGATCATCGCGGCGACGATCTCGCCGTTCTCGGCGGTCGGCTGCTGCCGCACGACGACCCAGTCGCCGTCGCAGATCGCCGCCTCGATCATCGAGTCACCGGTGACCTTCAGCATGAAGAGGGTGCCCTCGCCGACCAGCTCGCGGGGCAGCGGGAAGACGTCCTCCACGGCCTGCTCGGCCAGCACCGGGCCACCGGCGGCGATGCGGCCGACCAGCGGCACGTAGGTCGGCGCGGGGCTCGCCGTGTCCTCGGCCACCGGCGGCGGGGCGGCGGTCGCGCCGGTGGCGGCCGCGATCTCGCCGGGGAGCCGCACGTCGAGGGCCCGGGGGCGGTTCGGGTCGCGCCGCAGCCAGCCCTTCTTCTGCAGGACGGAGAGCTGGTGGGCCACCGAGGAGGCCGAGGACAGGCCCACGGCCTCGCCGATCTCGCGCACCGACGGCGGGTAGCCGCGGCGGTCGATGGAGTCGCGGATGACCTCCAGCACGCGGCGCTGCCGCTGGGTCAGCCCGTCGCCCGCCTCGCCCCGGTCCGGGAAGGTCCGCACCTCCCTGGCCACGGCCGGCGTCGGCCCGGTCGTCGTGCCGCCCGCGCGGCGCGACCCGCCGCGTCCCCCCGACGTCCCGCTCGTGCCCGCCACGTCTCCTCCTCGCCGGCCGTGTCGCCACGGCTCGTCCGTCCACCCCCGTGGCCGCCTGCCGTGTCCGTGCCGCGGCCGCCGTCCGGCGGTGGTGCCCAGTCGGACGGTAGCGCGTCGGGGCGCCGTCCTCAAACACATGTTCGAAATCCGCTCGTGTCGGGTCGATCCTGTCGGCCCGGTGCGGTAGACATCGCACAGACGTTCGGATCGAACGGCTGTTCGAACCCGCGGGTGCGGCCGCGGGCGGTGGCGGAGGAGGCGCTGGGTGGCTGGCAGGGCGCGCGGGGCGGCGGTCCCCGGATGGGGCGTGGACGGGTCGGGCGGGGTCCCCGCGGGGCAGCGGGGCACGGGGCTGCGGGTGGCCGGCCCGGTGCGCCCGCTGGGCGAGCGCGCGGGCGGCCGTCCGGCGGTCCGCGCGGCGGGGCCGGTGGCCGGCGCCCCGCCGCTGCGCCGGGACGCGGTCCGTCCCGGGGCGCGACCGGTGCGCCTGGAGGTGCGCCCCGCGCGTCCGGGCCCCGGCCGTCCCGCCGGGGCGTCGCGGCCGCGGCCGGTGCGGTCGCCGGTCCGGCTGACCCGGCGCGGGAGGTGCGTCCTCGGGGCGCTCGCCCTCGGCGTGGCCGCCCTCGCCTTCCTCGTGCTGTCGGCACTGCTCGGTCCCGGCGGGGAGCTGGAGCTGGCCGGGGGCAGCAGCGTCGTCGTCCAGCCGGGGGACACCGTGTGGTCGATCGCCACGGCGGTGGCCGACCCGGGCGAGGACGTGCGGGCCGTCGTCGACGCGATCGAACGGCTCAACGACCTCGAGGGCGCCGTCGTCGTGGCCGGCCAGGTGCTCGAGGTCCCGTGACCGCGGCGCGCCGGGTCGCGACATCCACGATTCGGGAGCGCGATCTTCGTCAACCCTCGGGGCGGCGTCCTGCCCGGGAGGAGCGGGGGAGCCGACCTACCGTCTCGCTCGTGCCAGTAGACGTGCGCGGCCGAGCAGCGGTCACCATCGCCCAGCCCCTCGACGCCGAGGTGTTCGTGGCGGGCTCCTGGGTGCCCGGCGCCGTCCTCGGCTGGCGGCACGACGAGGCCGGCGGATGTCAGGCGCAGGTGCGCGTCGGCCAGGGCGGCCACCGGCAGGAGCGGTGGGTGGAGCTGCCCGCGGTCCGGCTGCCCGAGCGGGACGCGGTCCCGGCGGGGGCCGCACCCGCGCCGGCCGCGGCGCCGCCACCCGCGGAGACGGTCGTGATGAGCCGCGCCGAGCTCCGCGGGCTGCTGGCGACCGGTCCGGCCGGCCGCGCCGCCGGGCGGCGACGTCGGCACGCCAGCGACCTCACCGCCGAGCTGCCGGCGGTCCGCTGCGCCGACGCCGCGGCGGCCCCGGGCCGTCACCGCGCCCCCGCGGGCGCCGGTCGCCACCGCGCCGACGACACCCTCGCCGGCCCGCCGGCCGCCGACCTGCTCACCCGGCCCATCCGGGTGGAGGACGTCGCCGCGTGGTCGCGGCGCACCTCCGCCGCGTCCTGCTGACGCCCCGCGAGCCGACACGCCATACACCGCTGGAGGGCCGTCGCGCACGCTGCGCGCGGTCGCCGTCGGCGTGTCCGTGTGACGGCTGGTGTGTCTGACCGCCGCTGGTCACGAGCGTGTTGCAGGGGAACACGCCACGCCGCGTTGCGCTTGCACATCTAGTGGAGCCGGACCTAGGGTTCCCCTACATCTAGTAGTTGCACCGCTGTAAGTCCGTCCACAGGGCGTCCTCAGCTCCTCCCCGGGATGTGCACCGGTTGTCCCCAGGAGGGTCCACAGAGGGCCCCGGCGGGCGCCCGGCGTCGCTCGCGGAGCGGGCCGGGGCAGGGGTGCGGACCGGGGGAGGAGGAACCGCCGTGCGCTGTCCCTTCTGCCACAACCCGGACAGCCGGGTCATCGAGACCCGGGAGGCCGACGAGGGCGCGACGACGCGCCGCCGCCGGTCCTGCCCCGCCTGCGGCCGCCGCTTCACCACGGTGGAGGAGGCGGTGCTCGCCGTCGTCAAGCGCAGCGGCGTGAGCGAGCCGTTCAACCGGAGCAAGGTCGTCGCCGGCGTGCGCCGCGCCTGCCAGGGCCGGCCGGTCGACGAGGACCAGCTGCAGAAGCTCGCCCAGCAGGTGGAGGACGCGATCCGGGCGACCGGCGCGGCCGAGGTGCCCGCCCACGAGGTCGGGCTGGCGATCCTCCGCCCGCTCCGCGAGCTCGACGAGGTCGCCTACCTCCGCTTCGCGAGCGTCTACCGGGCCTTCACCTCGCTCGAGGACTTCGAGAAGGAGATCAGCGAGCTGCGGGCCCGGCACCTCACCGCCGGGACCCTGCCGCTGCCCGGCATGCACCCGGAGCCGCCCGCCGGCCGCCGCCGGGGCGGGACCCGGGGCTCGAACTCGTCCGACGGCAGCGCCGCCGTCACCTGAGAACTGTCAGCACCACCCGATAGAACAGAGCGCGGCTCTCTTCCCCAGCCGCCAGCCACAACCAGAGGGAGAGCTCAGTGACCGAGACCGAGGACCGCCTGTCGGGCCGGACGCGTCGCGCCGCCAAGGCGCCGGCGCGGGGGAAGGGCCTGAAGGTCAAGCGGGTCTTCACGACCGCCGGGGTGCACCCGTACGACGAGGTGACCTGGGAGCGTCGCGACGTCGTCATGACCAACTGGCGGGACGGCTCGATCAACTTCGAGCAGCGTGGCGTCGAGTTCCCCGCCGAGTGGAGCATCAACGCCACCAACATCGTCACCACGAAGTACTTCCGCGGTGCCGTCGGCACGCCGCAGCGCGAGACCAGCCTGCGCCAGCTCATCGACCGGGTGGTGCTCACCTACGGCGCGGCCGGCCGCGAGCACGGCTACTTCGCCACCGAGGGCGACGCCGAGGTCTTCGAGCACGAGCTGACCTGGATGCTGCTGCACCAGTACTTCAGCTTCAACAGCCCCGTCTGGTTCAACGTCGGCACCGCCGCGCCGCAGCAGGTCAGCGCCTGCTTCATCCTCGCCGTCGACGACGAGATGGACTCGATCCTCAACTGGTACCGGGAGGAGGGGCTGATCTTCAAGGGCGGCTCCGGCGCCGGCCTGAACCTCTCCCGGATCCGCTCCTCCAAGGAGCTGCTCTCCTCCGGCGGCACCGCCTCTGGCCCGGTCAGCTTCATGCGCGGCGCCGACGCCTCCGCCGGCACCATCAAGTCCGGCGGGGCCACCCGCCGCGCGGCCAAGATGGTCGTCCTCGACATCGACCACCCCGACATCGAGGAGTTCATCGCGACCAAGGCGCGCGAGGAGGACAAGATCCGCGCGCTGCGCGACGCCGGGTACGACATGGACCTCGGCGGCAAGGACATCACCAGCGTCCAGTACCAGAACGCCAACAACTCGGTCCGGGTCTCGGACGAGTTCATGCGCGCGGTGGAGGACGGCACGGAGTTCGGGCTGCGCGCCCGCCTCGACGGCTCGGTCATCGAGACCGTCGACGCCAAGGACCTGTTCCGCAAGGTCACCCAGGCCGCGTGGGAGTGCGCCGACCCCGGCATCCAGTACGACGACACGATCAACGACTGGCACACCAACCCCGAGACGGGCCGGATCAACGCGTCCAACCCCTGCTCGGAGTACATGAGCCTGGACAACAGCTCGTGCAACCTGGCGTCGCTGAACCTCATGAAGTTCCTCAAGGACGACGGCACGTTCGACTCGAAGAACTTCGTGAAGGCCGTCGAACTGGTCATCACGGCGATGGACATCTCCATCTGCTTCGCCGACTTCCCGACCGAGCCGATCGGCGAGACGACCCGCGCCTACCGGCAGCTGGGCATCGGCTACGCCAACCTGGGCGCGCTGCTCATGGCCACCGGCCACGCGTACGACTCCCGGGGCGGGCAGACGCTGGCCGCGGCGATCACCTCGCTGATGACCGGCACCGCCTACCGCCGCTCGGCCGAGCTGGCCGGCATCGTCGGCGCCTACGAGGGCTTCGCCCGCAACGCCGACGCGCACGCCCGGGTCATGCGCAAGCACGCCGCGGCCAACGACGCCATCCGCCCGGTCGGCGCCGACGACGCCGACGTGCTCAAGGCGGCCACGGCGCAGTGGCAGGAGTGCCTGGAGATCGGCGCCGACAACGGCTGGCGCAACGCGCAGGCCTCGGTGCTGGCCCCCACCGGGACCATCGGCTTCATGATGGACTGCGACACGACCGGCATCGAGCCGGACTTCTCGCTGGTCAAGTTCAAGAAGCTGGTCGGCGGCGGCTCCATGCAGATCGTCAACCAGACCGTGCCGCGCGCGCTCAAGAGCCTGGGCTACCAGGAGGAGCAGATCGAGGCGATCGTCGAGTACATCTCCGAGCACGGGCACGTCGTCGACGCGCCGAGCCTGCGGCCGGAGCACTACGAGGTCTTCGACTGCGCCATGGGCGAGCGGGCGATCAGCCCGATGGGCCACGTGCGGATGATGGCCGCGGTGCAGCCGTTCATCTCCGGCGCGATCAGCAAGACGGTCAACATGCCGGAGACGGCGACCGTCGAGGACGTCGAGAACATCTACTTCCAGGGCTGGAAGCTCGGCCTCAAGGCGCTGGCGATCTACCGCGACAACTGCAAGGTCGGTCAGCCGCTCTCCGACGCCAAGGCCAAGAAGAGCGAGGCGAAGGTCGAGGAGGCCGCCGCGGCCCCCGCCGCGATGTCGCACCCGGTGCGCAAGCGGCTGCCCAAGAAGCGCACCAGCATGACGACGTCGTTCAGCGTCGCCGGCGCCGAGGGCTACATGACCGCCGGCATGTACGAGGACGGCAGCCTCGGCGAGGTCTTCCTGAAGCTCGGCAAGCAGGGCTCGACCCTCGCCGGCGTCATGGACGCCTTCTCGATCGGCATCTCGATCGCGCTGCAGCACGGTGTGCCGCTGGAGACCTACATCCAGAAGTTCACCAACATGCGCTTCGAGCCGGCCGGCATGACCGACGACCCGGACATCCGGATCGCCCAGTCGGTGATGGACTACATCTTCCGCCGCCTGGCGCTGGACCACCTGCCGGTGGACAAGCGGGCCAACCTCGGCATCTTCAGCGCCGAGGAGCGGGCCGCACAGGTCGCCGGCTACGACACCCCGGCCTCGACCGCCGCGGTGGTCGAGGAGGAGGAGGTCGACGTCGAGGCGCTGCGCGGCTCGGTGCCGACCGAGGCCCCCGCGAAGCCCGAGGCGGTCAAGAAGGACGTCAAGGAGGCCCACTCCTCGGCCGAGCTGCTGGAGATCGTGACCGGCAACGTCACCGACGCGCCGCTGTGCATGACCTGCGGCACGAAGATGCGCCCGGCCGGCAGCTGCTACGTCTGCGAGGGCTGCGGCTCCACCAGCGGCTGCAGCTGACCTGACGGGCCGGGGCCCCGCCCCGGCACACCGGCACCACACCGTCGGCCCGGTCCCTCTCGCGA